>JAKEFK010000038.1 GCA_022616075.1 bacterium | reverse complement strand
GCCCTGCCATTTTGCAAAATAGATGAAAGTTGCGTAACCGGCGCCAGTGGTTAGAACCGTGGGAAAATAGAAAAGGTTATTGAAGAAATAGCACCAGCCTGCGATGAAACCATGAAAGGGACCGAGCGACATTTTGGTCCATTCATAGAGACCGCCTTCGACCGGCCATTTCCGGGAAAGTTTGAGCAACACGTATGCCTGCGGCAAAAAAAAGCAGAGGAACGCGGCAAACCACAGTGGGATAGAGGAATAACCATTTCCTGCTGCGATGCTGATCCAGCGCAGTCCAACGATCGCGGTGAGGTGGAAAAATACCAGATCCCAGAAACCGAGTTCTCGCTTTAATTCCGCCGCCATCGGTGATGATTCTAGCCCAAAGGCGTATTTTTTCAACGCAGAGTCGCAGAGAAAAAACAAAAGAATCTTTTTAATAGCTCTGCGTCTCCGCGTCTCTGCGTTAAAGAGCTCCTTCTTGTGGTGGTAAGACTGATTCGATGATGCGGCGTACGAACATGGACTCCGGCATTGCGCCTTCAATGACAGCCTGATCGTTGATGACGGTTCGCGGCACGGCCATCACGCGATAACGCTGCGCCAGATCCGGAAATTCTGTCGCCTCGATCGCTTCCGCCGTAATCTTATCGCTTTCCATTGCCATTCGATGCGCCAGCACCACGGCTGCCGGGCAGTGCGGTCACCCAGGTGTAACAAAGACTTTCAGATTCAAAGGCTCCGTAAGTTTTCCAATCAACTCTTTAGAAGAATCGCTGAGTCCTGATTGCCGTTTCCCTGCGGCAACAAGACCCTCCAGCAAACTTGCAAATTCATAACCGCCTGGAATTCCAAAATACCGGATTCCATAATCGCGATCCCCCTCAATAATGATTGCGGGCACTCGACTGACATTGTATTGCTCCGCTTGAGCGCGATCGATCAATGGATTCAGAACTTCCAGCTTGATTCGGTCGGACAGCGCTGCGACGGCCTTGAGCAGCCGTTCTGTATCGGGACAGGTCTCGCAGTTTAAGGTTTGCGTAAAGAGGATAACGCGAACATCGTGAGCCATCTCCGACAAACGTTTCTTGATTTCAATTTCGTCTTGCGGGTCAAACATCGTCGCTCCTTCAAAGCCAATCAACTTATAATAGATCGAGAAACTGATCATGACCAGCGCAGAAATCACTCTATTGGATGAAATCCTTCCGGATTTTGATGTGGCTGCAAAATACACGATCCGGATTCAAGCATCACCGGAGCAAATCTTCAACATTCTGCAAAGTGGAATTCCAACCGGAACTCTGACCCGTCTCTTGATGCTCTTGCGCCGCATTCCCCGGATCTTCCGGAACGACGGATGTGCTGATTACTCATTCTATAAATTAAAACAGTCACAAGGTCGCGAGATTGTGATCGGAATCATCGGACAATTCTGGAAACCTGCCGCAACAACGATTGAGATCAACAGCCTGGATGAATTCATGAGCTTCCAAAGACGCGGATTTTCCAAAGCAGCTTTGAATCTCCGCATCGTGTCTCAGAAGAACGGTAGTTCTCTTTTGAGCACGGAAACACGCGTAGTCAGTTACGGTTCTGCGAAAGATAAGTTTGGAACCTACTGGCGATTGATCAAACCGTTCAGTGGAATGATCCGGCGCGAAATTCTAAGGAAGATTAAGAAACAGGCAGAAGCTGCGTAACGACTATTTGATTTCTGCTTCGACTGGAATCACAATTTCCGGGAATTTCTTGTCATCGGTCGCGACCCGGACACTTCCCGAAATTTTTCCTGCAGCCAATTTTTCCTTCACGACAGCAATATTGAGTTCAAACATGGAACTTCGGCCGGATGCAGGAGACTGCGTAATCTTCAAAAACGGGACGTCTGTTTGAATGCTCTTGATTTCAAAGTCCCCCTCACGTTTTCTCAACCTGACAGTCTCATATAAATTCTCGATCAGGTCCGGATTTGTATTCAGGAGCGACAGATCAATTCCAGTAAAATCTACGCTTTCCGGGTTCGCAAAAAGATCACGCATGACAAACAGGTTCACGCCAACTGGAACAGCCGAAAACTTGGGGTGATTCGTGTGCAACAATAGTGATTCTTCGTAACGTCCGGGAGCCGTACCGGCTGGAACTGTAATGGTGAGTTCAAAGATTTTACCAGTCTGGACTTCTTTCAGGTTGGCCTTAAAATGTGTGCCGTGGAGTTCCACGTTTGTAATCTTCAGCGGTTGTTCTTCATGATTGATTACACGTAGTGTTTGGTCCTTGTTTTCATCTGCATACAAGCTAATGTACGCTCCAGGAAGGGGGCTTACTTCAATTACAGGTTCGATGACACCGCTAAGCGTGAACGTGAATTTCGGTTGAACAGGATCGTTCGAATGCAGTTCTGCTTCCATGTCCATCTCTCCAGTAAAGTAAGTCGTGTTCAGCTCGATTTGGATGGATCCCTCTGCGCCCGGAGGGATCTCGGGTTTGAACCTGGATGTGAGACCGGGAAGATTAAATTCAACTTTGTCGAGAATCAAAGGAGCAGTCCCTTCATTCTTTACCTGAAATTTATGGACAACGATTTCACCCTGTTTGACCTGCCCAAAAGTGTATGTTTTCTCGCCAAACACAGCACGAGGCGCTCCTTGAGTTTCAGCAATGGAAATGCCAACCAGAGCAATGAACAGAAAAATAACGCTGAATCGAATTTGCATGGAAAATGAATACTCCAAAAGACAGTTAGAGACCGAATTGCTTCGGTCTCTAACTACTAAACTTGCGGTTTGTGAATCAATCGCACTCTGCGCCGCAGAAAATGACCATACCGTTTCGTAGGCCTTGATTGTCATACTCCCACAGGAAGTATTGAAATTCATTTCTGAACAACGCATAACGTCCGCACTGCAGATTTCCACCGACGTCAACACATCCCACCAATGAGCTCAGCTCATTTGTCACTTTCGTGAACTTTGGCGTCCCGTAACCGCGGCTAATCAATCCTGTATTTTCACTGGAGCAAACCTTGGTTCCGTCAGACAGGATGCCGCACGTGGTAATGGTTACACCACCGCCGGGAGTTCCCAGCGCACGGAAGTAGATGTCGTAGCACGCCGTTTCGCCACCATCGCATGCAAAGTCAGCCGGAATATTCAAATTGCAGGGCAGTTGGAATGTAGATCCGGTGAAGTTGCTGATTGCGTCTCCGTTGCAGTCGTATGCCTGGTCCCAGGAATTACCATCGCAAACGGAGAAAGGTCCCTGTGTCAGCCAAATCGTTGACTTGGACGGTGAGCCGTTACTACCGAGTCGAACAAAAATCGTTTTTCTGCTGGTGTTATTCATCGGCGGATTCTTGCCCTTTTCCACACCGATGATGTTCATCTTAAAGAGGAACTTGCTATCGCACAGATTCCCGACGCCGCCCGCGAGAGCCGGCATGGAAATGGCCAGACATAAAATCAAGGCCAGTCCAATTTTTTTCAAATTTCACCTCCCTGTGAAATTACTGTTTGATTTGTTTTCATTAGCAGCCTCTCAAGTTGAGAGTCCTGAACTCCTCGAAAAGTAGATTATAGTGTAACACCTGAGGATTCGATTGCAATAACGGATCGCGGTTTTTACATGAATTTATTGTTGATTGGTACTCTTATTTTTATTGCTGGAATTCTGACCTTCCTTCTGATCGCTCGCAAAGGAAGGAAACTCCGAACGGCGCATGTTTTGCCTCCTGAAACAGATCAGGCTTTTCTGGAAACCAGCGGCGGAGAAAAGCATCCAGTGCAGACCGGTTCTCATTTTTATATCGGAAAAAAGCCGGATAGTAATCTTGTAGTTTCGAGCGCTTCACAGGATTACGAAGTGTGCATTTTCTATCATCGTAAGCGGTTTGCGTTTCAGACATTATCCGGCGGCAGGGAAGTGCTGATCAATGGTGAGGAACAGGTAGCGGGCTATCTATCGGACGGGGACGTTTTGAAAGTTGCAGGTGAGTCGTTTACCTTTCGCTCGTTTATAAACTACTCGTAACTTTGGAGAATCCACTGTCTGTTGTGATACGCAAAAACGAATGTTGAACTGCCACTGCCATAAGAACGCGAATCCTTATCTGATTCCAGAAATTTTTCGTACTTGACGATTACTTTAGCGGAAGGCGGATATCCTTCATTATTCTGAAGACCGTAAACTGCATTAGCAAGATCGTATTCAATTCTCATTCCATACTGCTTCTCTTTTTTTGGCGTTTCGGCAGTTTTCTTAATCCGGCCGATTGCTTCTTTTAAAACAGGTTCCACTTCCGCTTTCATTTGCTCCAAAGTCATTTCTGTGCGGGGAGCTGGTTTTGTTTCCGGAACAACCGGTTGGGATTGTGGTTTCAATTCTTCCCGGAGGTTTTGAAGCTCTTTCAAAAGTCTCTGGTTTTCATCGGACAACTTCTTGACGTCTTTTTGAAGCTGTTCCATCTGAGGATCTTTTTGTTTTTCCTGGCTGCAGCCAAAAAGGAATGAGAAAATCAGAAGAGTGAAGAATATCTGCCGGGAGATGATGGCGCTCCCGGCAGATAAAAACTTAGAATCCATTGGACCAGAATCTACTTCAATTTAGAAACAATTTTCTTAAGTTCTTTTCCGGGTTTGAATTTTGGAATGCGTTTGGCAGCAATTTTAATTGCTTTTCTGGTTTGGGGATTGATCCCCGTACGAGCCTTTCGCATTGCAGTAGAAAATGTGCCAAACCCGATTAAAGCGACTTTCTGGCCTTTACGCATGGAGTCACTGATAGCGTTAATGGCTGCATCCAGCGCGCTCGCAGCCTGCTTCTTGCTCAGCTTAGCGCCCTTTGCAACCGCATTCACTAGATCTGTCTTGTTCAACTTTTCCTCCTGTTGTCAAAATAAAAGACAAAGCATTCTAGCTCAAGGTGCTCAAAAGGTTCAAGGGGCTTCAGGGGTTGCTTTTCTACAATCTGAAATCTACAATTTGAAATCTGCAATCCTGAATGGCGGTATCGTCTAGGGGACCAGGACGGGTGGTTCTCAGCCATCAAACCGGGGTTCGAATCCCCGTACCGCTACTTTGTAGAATTTTCAAATTACAAACCACAAAATCCAAACAATTTACAAATGTCAAAGGTCAATTTTCAAACAAGGGGTCCCAGCAACGGTTTGAAAAATTGAACCTTGGAGCCTGGAATTTATTTGTAATTTGTAATTTGGGATTTTTGGTTATTATCTTTTTTCGAGGGGGATATAGTCGCGGTGGCCATGACCAAGATAGATCTGGCGGGGCCGCGCGATTTTCTGGTCAGGATCAGAAAGCATTTCCATCCATTGAGCGACCCATCCGGACGTTCTGGCAATTGCGAAAAGAACAGGGAAGATCGTAATCGGAAATCCCATGGCTTGATAGATTAAACCTGAATAAAAATCAACATTCGGGTAAAGTTTTTTCTTAATAAAATACTCTTCTTCCAACGCGATTCTTTCCAGTTCCAGAGCGATATCAATCATTGGGTTCTTTCCCGTTACGTCAAAAACCTCATACGCAAGATTTTTAATGATTCGCGCGCGCGGATCATAGTTCTTGTACACGCGGTGCCCGAATCCCATGAGACGGACCTCGCCGGCACGAACGCGTTTGATGATGTCGGGAATGCGTTCTTTGGTGCCGATTTCCGCCAGTTGCCGCAGCACCATCTCGTTCGCGCCACCGTGAAGAGGCCCGTAGAGCGCAGCCGCCGCGCCTGCGGTTGCCGAGTAGGCATCGACATGAGAAGAACCGATGCTGCGCATTGCATTTGTGCTGCAATTCTGTTCATGATCCGCATGCAGGATGAACAACACATCGAGGGCGCGTTCCAGCACTGGATCCGGTTTGTATTTCAATTCCGTTTTCTTAAACAGCATGTTCAGGAAATTCCCGGTATATTCCAGATCGTTGTCAGGATACGCAAAGGGCATTCCGATGCTGTGACGGTACGCGAAAGCAGCAAGAGTCGGCATCTTCGCAATCAGACGATAGATTTGAAGTTTTTGCGATTCAGGATCCATGATGTTCTGGGCATCAGGATAAAAAGTGCTCATTGCTGCAACCGTGCTGACCAGCATTCCCATCGGATGAGCGTCATAGTGAAATCCATCAATAAACTTTTCAATGTTTCTGTGAACGATTGTGTGGTGCGTGATGTGGTACTTCCATTCCTGCAGCTGTTCTTTGTTGGGGAGTTCGCCAAAAAGGACCAGGTAAGCGGTTTCGAGAAATGTGCTTTTTTCAGCGAGTTGTTCAATCGGATATCCACGATAGTTAAGGATTCCTTTGTCTCCATCAATGTACGTGATCCGGCTCTGGCAGGAGGCAGTGTTGAGGAAACCGGGATCATAGGTCATCAAACCGGAATCGTCGTCACTCGCCTTTATCTGTCGCAAATCAATGGCCTTGATTGCTCCATTTTGAATGGGAACTTCGTAACTCTTGCCTGTTCGATTGTCAATGATGGTTAAGGAATTCTTCTCGCTCATAGCACGTCACCTTATTCAATCTACAATATGCAATATGCAATCACTTTTCTATTCTGCTGGTGGTTCCTCTTCCGTTTCTTCCGGCTCAGGCGTTTTTGGAGTTTCCGGTTTCGCAGGCGCGGCAACTTCGGGTTTCCAGGTCTGCAAACGATGTGAATTTACGCTGATTCGGGTTTCCAACTCGCCCAGGCGGGAACGGAAAATGTTCACATTTTCAAAGGAATTCCATTCTCGCACTCCCCGGTGGAAGTCCGAAAGATCGGTCATGGTTTGCACAAACAGGTTGTAACCATCTTTGTACTTATCGGGGGCATTGGCCATCGTTTCCTGCCAGCGCGCCATGCTGATCAGGTCATCCGAAGCTTGTTTCAAGACAAGAGTTGCTTCTTCTGTGGATAAAGCGGCCTTGACCGCTTCGGCGGGGTCCTTTCCTGTGCTTGCTGCGACTTCCCAGGCAGTTGCCGTCGCATCACGAAGCTTTGTCAGTCCCGGGAGATTCCTGCTGATTCTGCCTGCGCTTTCATTGATTCTCTTTGAATATGCTTCCGGTTTCAACACGCCTCTGTCGAAGTCTTCCGGATTTTCAATAGGTTCACCGATGGACAGTTCAGGATATTTCGTCCGTAGATTATCAACATCCTCTTTTGTATAGACTCGTGCTTTTTTCTTCGTCTCCGTATCTGCAGCCGGCGGCGCTGGAGCGGGTGGCGGAGCCTCTACTTTTGGGGCGTTAGCTTCCGTCATTTTACCCAGATCTAAATTCGCCTTCTTCAAGGAATATTGAACGCCCGAATCATCTTTAAAAAGAATCATCTGATCCGTTTCGGAGACCAGCGTCCCCGTCATCATCTTTCCATTCTTTAATACAACCGTATAAGCACCTGCACTCGCAAGGCTGAAACAGAAAACCAAGAGCAGGAAAGGAATCGTTTTTCGCATAGCTCCTCCACTCAAAAGTGTCTTTATTCTAGCATACGGAGCGCAGGCTTCCAGCCTGCATTAGAGTTTCTACATTTGCTTCTGTAATCACGAGGAGAATGATTTTTTAAACAAAACCACGCCGGCAGAATGCCGGCGGTTATTAATGCCAGCCTGGAGGCTGGCGCTCATCTATCGGCAGCAAAAATGAGCGCCGGCATTCTGCCGGCATTAATGTTCGCCGGCTTTTAGCCGGCGCGCAGGCTTCCAGCCTGCATTAAGGACCGCCAGCCTGCCCGCTTGCAAAGTTCAGGGAACCACACCAATATTGATTCTCGGAGGTAATAATTTCATGAGCAATCGAATTGAAAAATACTGGTATGTTGTTCTCGGCAGCATGATAGGCGCCGGCGTTGCATTACTATTTGCTCCTCAAACGGGAGAAAAAACACGTCGACAGATTGCAAAATATAGCAAGAAAGCCGGCAGCCGCGCCCAGTTATTTGTGGGCGATATCGCCGAATCGTTGGATTGCGTTGTTCGCGATGCTCTGGAGTACGGCGGGACAGGCCTGGAAAAAGGAAAGAAGCTCACCGACCGGGCGCGAAATGAAATCCTCGAAGTGTTAGATGCCGGAAAGAAGTATCTGGAAGACGAGAAGCACAAGCTGGATAAAATTCTGAAATAGTTTGCGGGCGACCCGCCCGCGAGACTGTCCAAAAAGTCAAGAATTGCCGCGAGTTAGTGGGAGCGCGGGCATCCCTGCCCGCAATGAACTCGTCGAGCTACAATGCTTTTGCGGACTGGAAGTCCGCGCTCCAACTGACTTTTTGGACAGTCTCCCGCACCACTTACGAGCCCGGCTCGATTATGTTGGGTGCCGGGCTTTCCTCGGCCTTCGTGGACATTGAAATCAGCAGGAGGCCGACGCCTATACAGATGGACATGTCTGCGATATTGAAGAATGGCCAGTGGTGTTCAAACCAGTGCAAATCGATGAAATCGATTACATATCCATAAAGTAAACGGTCGTAAAGATTTCCAAGAGCGCCTCCCAGAACCAGGGCCAGACCGAAGAACATCCTGGGATTCCTGACATTCAAACGCAGGAAGTACACCAGAATTACAGCCAGCGATACGACGGAAAGAATGGAGAGTCCCCACGAAAGGTAAGGACTTGTAACAGAGGAACCCAATCCAAAAACAGCGCCTCTGTTGTGGATGTACGTGATGTTCAGAAAATCGGGAATCACGGTGATGGACTCATGTTGCATCATTCCCTGAGTCACGATCTTCTTCGTCGTTTGATCCAGCAAGAACACAATGATAGATGCAAGCAGGTAATTGACTCGATCTCTCCAGGAACTCATGCGTGGCCTACCTGTAATTGGTCGAGAACTTCAGCGCATCGACCACAAACATTCGGATAAGCGGGATTGGCGCCGACATCCATTTTAATTTGCCAGCATCTCTGGCACTTTTCTCCTTCACTCCTCCGCACTTCAAAACGCGTTTCTGTACCGAAATTTACGCGTACGCGCGAAACGATAAAGAGCTCCGCTAGAAAATTTTCGTATTTTTCCACAATCGGTTTTTCCTCTTCTGCGAATTGACAGATCACCTCCGCTTCCAGTGAAGATCCGATTTCTTTCCTTTGTCTGGCCTCTTCCAGTAATTTTAAGACAGCATCGCGGTATTCGGCCAGTTTTTCCCATTCTTTTTTTTCTTCTTCAGTAAGCCAGTCCCTTACTGTGGTTTCGAATTCGGTAAGATGGACCGTTTTAGCCTTATCTTTAAAAGCGGGCATCTCCTGCCAGACTTCTTCGCTAGTGAAAGAGAGGATCGGCGCGGTCAACCGAACGAGCTGGTTCAGGATTTTAAACATCGTTGTTTGCGCGGCCCGGCGCTTGGTGCTGGACGCAAGCGAAACATACAAACGGTCTTTGTTGATATCCAGATAAAAAGCGCTCATGTCCACCACACAGAATCTGTAAAGTGAGTGATAAACAATGTGATATTCAAAACGCTCATAAGCTTTCAACACTTTTTCTGTTAACTCGGACAAACATTGCAAAGCCCAGCGATCCAGCGGCTCCAAATTCTGTTCCTCAACTTCCTGATAGTCCGGCTGAAAGTCGTAAAGATTGGAGAGCAGATAACGGAATGTGTTTCGAATCTTGCGATAAGCTTCCGCTACCCGTTCCAGCGTTTCGTGCCCGATGCTGATTTCTTCATGGTAATCCACCATGGAAACCCACGCGCGCAGAATTTCCGATCCGCTCTTCTTGACGATTTCTTCTGGATCGATGTAGTTTCCAAGACTCTTCGACATCTTGTGCCCTTTCGCGTCAACCACCATGCCGTGAGTAACGCAGATCTGGTAGGGCGACCGGCCTCGAGTCTTGATCGCAGTCATCAACGAGCTGTTAAACCAGCCACGATATTGATCGTTTCCTTCCAGATAGACATCCGACGGCCACCAGAGATCCTTTCTCACGGACATCACCGCCTCATGACTGCATCCTGAATCAAACCAGACATCCAGAATGTCAAAACCTTTTTGGAAAGTTGTGTGACCGCAGTTCTGGCATTCTACATCGGGAGGAAGCAGATCCTTCGCATCGCGGATATACCATGCGTCTGCTCCCTCCTTCTCATAGATATCCGCGACAAAATCGAAGATTCGCGGATCCTGTAAGAGCTCTTTGCATTCGCCGCAATAAAAGGCGGTAATCGGTACACCCCAAACTCGCTGTCTGGAGATTGTCCAATCGGGACGTGTATCGATCATGTTGTACATCCGTTCTTCACCCCACGCCGGTTCCCACTTTACTTTCTTGATCTCTTCCAGAGCTTTGTCTTTTAACCCTTTCATCGAGACGAACCACTGTTCTGTCGCGCGAAAGAGAATCGGATTATGACAACGCGGGCAATGCGGATAGCTGTGATCATATTTTTCCGAATAGAGCAGCATTCCGTTCTCTTTCAAATGCTGCACAATTTTCGGGTTAGCGTCGAAGACGAATTGACCGCCAAAAAATTTTACATCCGGATAAAACCGTCCCTTGTCATCTACAGGATTCAGGATTTCGAGTCCATATTTGACGCCGCTATAGTAATCATCCGCGCCATGACCGGGAGCGGTATGCACCGTTCCTGTGCCCTGATCCATAGTCACGTGATCGGCAACAATGAGAATCGAGTCGCGATCCAGAAAAGGATGCCGGGCTTTGCGGCCTTCGAAACGACCTCCCGAAATTTTCGCGATGATTCGTCCTTCGGGCAAACGAGCTATCTGCGTCAGATTTGCAAGCAACTTTTCGGCAAAAATGTACGTTTCACCATCCGGTAACTCGTAAGCAACATAATCAAAATCCGGATGGAACGCGATGGCGAGATTGGCCGGCAGCGTCCAGGGGGTTGTGGTCCAGATCAGAACAAAGATTTTCTTGCCTTTTAGCGCAGGATCCAAGGAGCTCCAATCCGCTTCTACAGGAAACTTTACATATATGGAAGGGGACCGGTGGTCCTGATATTCGACTTCCGTATCGGCCAGTGCGGTTTCGCAGGACCAGCACCAGTGCACAGGTTTGAATCCTCTATAGACATGGCCGCTGCGGTAAAATTCACCGTAAATTCTTGCAATGGTTGCCTGATACGAGGGCGCCATCGTCATGTAGGGATTCTCCCAGTCGCCAAAAATGCCAAGTCGCTTGAACTGGTCCCTCTGGATGTCGAGGTATTTTTCCGCGTACTTTCTGCATTCTCTGCGGAAATTTACCGGATCCATATCCTTCTTCTTCGCGCTTGTATGCTTTTCCACCTGCAACTCAATCGGCAATCCGTGACAATCCCACCCGGGTACATAAGGCGAATCGTATCCCATCATCGATTTGGATTTAACCATGAGGTCCTTCAGAACTTTGTTGACGACATGACCGAGATGGATTTTCCCGTTCGCGTACGGAGGGCCGTCATGAAGTAAGAACCGTGGCTTGCCTTTTTTCGAGCGTCTCAAATTTGCATACAAATCGAGAGAGTCCCAGAGTTTCATGGTCTCCGGTTCGCGCTGACTTAAGTTTGCCTTCATGGGGAACTTCGTTTGAGGCAAATTTAGCGTCTTTTTGAGTTCTTTTTCGTCCATAAGTTGCTTGATAATTGTAAGCACAAAGAGAATTTAACGCAAAGGCAGAGCTTACTTGCTTGCGTGTCAAAATAATGGATATACTAGCTACGCCTTGAAGCAACTTTCAGAGAGGGAGAAACCGTACATTCCACGAGTGTCAACCACTCCGACCGTATTCGCGTACTTGGCCACAAACTATTTCACCTTTTGGAGCCGATGAATTTCGAGAGAAACGTCCCGGCGGATTTCTCGCCGGTGGAACTTGCAATCGCAAAGGATCTGGTGGAAGCGCAGGGCTGAAAGCGGAATAATAACCACAGATGAACACAGATAAACACAGATTTGAAGTTTATTATCGTTGTTCATCTGTGTTTATCTGTGGTTACAAGTAGCGGCATATTCCAGCAGCGCATCAAACTGAACATCTACTTCGATCGCTCCAGGGCGTAAGCCCCGGATCGTGCGAATCGCATCGATGGCCGTCATTCCATTTCGTATGAGCCACGCCGCCACAATCGTTCCCGATCTCCCGTATCCTGCATAACAATGGACGTAAATCGGCCCGTGCGAGGCAATGTATTGCATGCAGTCGTCGATCTGCTCCATTGTCGGCGCCTGAAAGTCATCGACAGGAACATGACGCGCCTCAAAACCTGCGTTGTGATAGTTTTCAAGCTGCGGTTCTTCCTCAACTAATGAAAGAATGGATCTGACCCCTGAAGTTTTCAGAAATTCAAGGTCTTCATGCACAGGCCTCCATTTGCCCGGCTTTTCTCCAAAAGAAAGGATATCGGGTTTTACCCATATGAAGGATGTTTCAAAACTCATCTATGAAGTATAATGGCATTGTTTCACGAGACTCAAATACAAGAAGATTTCAACTGACCTCATGGAGGGGCTGTATGAAAGATTTCACCTTGCGTCTTGTTTTTTTTGCCTTCCTTTTTTTCTTAATTGGCCATACAGTTTATGCTGCGGAAACAACCGCGAACATCATTGGCACTGTCTATGATGACAAAGATGCGGCCATTCCCGGGGTGACGATCACCGCCGTAAACGCAGCCACTAACTTCACACGCGTAACAACTTCTGAGGCCGGCGGCTTCTTTCGCGTTGCATTGCTTCCACCTGGAACCTACACAGTGACGGTTGAGATTGCAGGTTTTGCGAAGGAAGTGCGGAAAGGAATTGAGCTGACACTCGGCAAAGAAATCATTCAGGACTTCCACCTGAGGCTCGCTGCTGCAGGTGAGATCGTTGAAGTTACAGGTGTCACTCCGCTCATCGATGCAACGAAGTCGCAACTTGGGGAAACCTTGAGTGCTGAAAGCATAGAGAATCTTCCTTTGAATGGCCGCGATTACACTCAACTATCCCTGCTCGCACCCGGTGTGAAGCCTGTGACGCTTGGTAACTATGGGCAGTTCCAGATTGGTGGCCAGCGTGGTGACGCTGTGAACTACACGATTGATGGCGCCGAAAACAATTTCTCATATACAAATGAAGGACGAACGCTTTTCACACAGGAAGGTATCCAGGAATTCCAGATTTTGACGAACCGTTTTTCTGCTGAATACGGCCGTGCAACAGGCGGTGTAATCAATGTGATTTCAAAATCCGGAACAAACGATTTTCATGGCAATGGATTCTTTTTCTTCCGGCCGGATGAATTGGATGCCGCCGACTTTTTTGCTGATCAACGAGGCGTGGATTTTCCCGTAGATCAACAACAAGGTGGTGTTACCTTAGGCGGTCCGATTAAAAGAGACGAGACATTTTTCTTCTTCGCGTTTGAACAAGTAAATAGAGACGGATCGTTATCGGTTACACCGGTCGACCGATTCCCTGATGGTGTACGCCCCAAACCGATTGATCTGAGTCTTTTTACAGGAAAAATCGATCATCAACTCAACGAAGATCATTCCATGGTGTTCCGTTACAACTTTCAGGATCGGTCGGAAGCAGGATTCTATGCCGGTGGGAGTTATGTGGATGGCGTTGTTACGGAAGCGAATTCTCATTCACTTGCGATCTCTGAAAATGCCGTTCTTTCGAATGACAGTTACAACGAAATCCTCATTCAATACGGAAGACATCTTCGTGAAGATACCGTTGAGGGGACCGGTCCGGCTCAATATCGCTTTGCTGATCTAACCTCCGTGACCGGACATCACTATTGTTGTCCTCAGCGTTTTGAAGAAAACCGAATCGAGATTTTGGATAACTTCACAAAAGTCTTTCCTACAGAAAAGGGAGAACATACTGTAAAGTTTGGCGGCGATTACATCCATATTAATTCCGACATCATATTCGCACAATATTTCGGTGGGGGTTACTTTTTTAATACCGATCAACCTTTTGATCGGGACAATCCGGACACATACCCTACCTACTTTTTTATCGGTGTTGGAGACCCGAGAAATGAGAATACAAATCATCAATTCTCTGCCTTTGTACAGGATGATTGGCGTGTTAATGACAGGCTCACTTTGAACCTTGGACTGCGTTACGATATCGAAACTTTCAACGGTACCGAGACACCGGTGCCCCTGGGAGGTGGTACGGATATCGTTCTCGGAGAGATTCCAGATACAGATACGAACAATATTTCTCCGAGGTTAGGATTTACGTACGATTGGGGCGGAAAAGGAACTACCATCCTGCGTGGCGGTTATGGCCGTTACTATAAACCGATCCTTCATAATGTGTACAATAACGCTCTACTTTTTGATGGAGCGCAGTATGCTGTCAAGGCCATAACAGATCCGGACGTTTTGAGGGATATCTGCTGTGGACTTCCAGATCCATCCCTTTTTGAAGACACCGGGTTCGATATCCGGCCAATGGAAAGCGCAGATGTGGCTTTTACAGATCAGATATCCATTGGATTCCAGCAAGAACTTGCACGGGATTTTGTGATCAACGCTGACTATGTGTTTGTTCGGGGACAGAATCTTACCCGCGAACGGAATCTGAATGCTCCATTGGACATAGATGATCCGAATTTTACGCCGCCCTTTCCTCAATACGGGCGGGTCAGACTACTGCTTACCGATGCGGGCTCCTGGTATCATGCCCTTCAACTGAATTTGCAGAAGCGCTTAAGCAACAAATTCATGTTCACGACTTCTTACACACTTTCGAAAGTTGAGGAAGACGCGGGCGACTTCTTTAGCATCTCTGAGCCCAACGATCAGTCGAACCTGGATGCAGAAAAGGGCCCTGGTACGCACGATCAACGTCATGTATTTTCTTTTGGTGGAGTCTATGAACTGCCAAAGCAATTTCAGGTTAGTACGATAATTCGTGCTGCGTCCGGGATTCCGATCAATTTCCGCATAAACGAAAACCACAACGGCGATGGTTTTTGTTGTAACGACCGGCCCGATTTGGGTCCCAATGATACTTTTGGATTCCCGCCACCCGACCGTCCGGGGAATATGCCCAGGAACTTTGGTCGTGGCGAATCCTTTTTCCAGGTAGATTTGCGCGTTGCGAAAAATATCGATTTTGGCGAACGCTACCGGCTGGAGTTGATCGGGGAAATCTTTAATTTGTTCAACCGTACAAATTTCAACTTCCGTCCGGCTTCTGTGAATCGAATCGTCACTCCTGATGATGTTGGCAAGTCTGTGGATGGTTTTGCAACGGCGTCGGAAGTTTTTGATCCGTTGCAGGTGCAATTCGGCATCAAACTGAACTGGTAAAAGTAAACCGCCAAGACGCCAAGGCGCCAAGGATTTTTGATGGTTCTTAGCTTGGCGCCTTGGCGGTTTAAAATGTTAAAATTGTTTTGTGTACCGGTTTACACTTGTTTTACTCCTCATTCCTGTTTTGTTGAATGCGGCTGAGAAGCCAGATTTACTTCTGATTACAATCGATACACTGCGGGCGGATCATCTGGGTTCCTACGGAAATCAGACCATCCGCACTCCGAATCTGGACTCCCTTGCGCGGAAAAGTCTGTTTTTCGAAAATGCAATTTGCCCGGCGCCGCTCACTTTGCCGTCCCATACATCTCTCATGACCGGACGATATCCTATTCGTCATGGAATTCGCGATAACGCCGGTGTTGTGGATTCGAAAGAGCTCACTCTCGCAGAGATTCTTCGCGCGAAAGGTTATCACACTTACGCATTTGTCGGTGGATTTCCGCTGGAGCATCGTTTCGGGTTGAACCAGGGATTCGATGTTTACGATGATCTTTTTCCGAGGGAGAAAAATCGCTCACTGGATTTTCGATCGGAGCGCGGCGCTGATGCGGTGGTAAACGCGGTTCTGCAAACGAAAATCGTACGCCCGTTTTTTTTATGGGTCCATTTTTATGATCCGCATGCACCCTATTTGCACAACGGTTACCACGGCGAAATTGAGTTTGTAGACCGGCAAGTCGGCGTTTTGCTGCGCAAATTCCAGCAATATCAGCCTGTGATTGCAGTGGCCGGTGATCACGGTGAGAGTCTGGGAGAGCATGGCGAGTGGACCCATCGAATCTTTGTGTATGACAGCACAATGAAGGTTCCTTTCTGGATTCAAGGTCCTGGAATTACTGCGGAAAGAATCAAACGACAGGTTCGCATAATCGATTTTCTTCCCACGATTCTCAGCATTCTAAAAGTGCAGGCCCCTTCCAATTTAGATGGCGTTTTGTTGCCGAAAAATGCGGGCCAATCGGCATTTCTGGAATCGATGTTTCCTCAGCTGGAGCTGGGATGGAGCGGGCTTTTGGCGATTCGTAATGATGAATGGAAGTTCATTCAGGCGCCAAAACCGGAGCTATACGATTTGCGCTCGGATCCGGGTGAGAAAGTGAATCTATATGCGAGCAAGAAGGATATTGCAAAAAAAATGCAATCGCAGATTCCGGACATGCGCAGGCGAGACGCCCGCGCTACTATCTCTCCTGAGATGGCAGAAAAACTCGCTTCACTTGGATACATTAGCGGAGGATCGACGAACAAGACCTCCACCATCGATCCCAAGGATCGGATAGCAGTCTGGAACCAGATAGAAAAGGCAGTGGATCTGGAAAAAACGAATTCCACGGAATCCGTTGCAATTTTGGAGCAGGCGCAAAAGAACGATCCGGATAATCCGATGATTCTTGGATTTCTGGCGCAGAAATACGCTGAAGCGAATCGATTGAAAGAAGCAAAAAGCATTTTAGCCAGAGTTCTTAAACAGGATTCGAAAAATTCGCTTGCACTTTACAGGATGGCGCGGATTTGCCTCAAAACAGGGGAGGCGACAGAAGCGAAGCGCTGGGCAGACATACTACGGAAACTGGAACAGAGTAACGCCGATGCGTGGATCCTTCTTGCGCACGCCGATGTTGCTCTTGGGAATCTGGATCGCGCCGCTGAAAATCTGTTGACCGCTTTGAAAATTGATCCACGAGACGACGATTTGCGGATCGATCTGGGGAACATTTACTTGCAGACGGAGAAAGCCGGGTCGGCGCGAGAACAATTCGACTTCGTTCTAAAATCGGATCCGAAGAATCTTCAAGCCCTCAACGGTGTGGCAACCTGTCTGTTTACACAGGGGGATTTGACTACGAGTGAGGCCAAACTGAAGACGGCATTGCTGGTTGACGGCTCTGATCCGCAAACCAAAATGAATCTGGCTCTACTGTATTCGAAGCAAGGGAAAAAGTCCGAGGCGATCGCCCTTTATCGGGAAGTGCAGAATTCGCCAACCACTCCTCCGGATTGGAAGGAACAAGCGTCGCGTCGTCTGAAAGACCTGCAATGAAAACAAAGTGGTGCGGGCGACTCGCCCGCGAGACTGTCCAAAAAGTCAAGAATTGCGGCGAGTTAGTGGGAGCGCAGGCATCCCTGCCCGCAATGAACTCGTCGAGCTACCATGTTTTTGCGGACTGGAAGTCCGCGCTCCAACTGACTTTTTGGACAGTCTCCCGCTTCGTTTTGCTCTTCACACTCCCCGTTCCTCTTTTCGCAGCGAAATCGAACGTACTCCTCATCTCCATCGATACCCTTCGCGCGGATCATCTCGGATGCTACGGTTACAGAACAAAGACGCCGGCCATCGATACGCTGGCTTCAGAATCGATGCTGTTCGAAAACACAATTTCTCAGGTGCCACTGACTCTACCCTCGCACTCCACTATTTTTACCGGGCTTTACCCTGATCAACATGGAGTTCGCAACAATGAGAACTTTGTTCTTGCCGGAAGCTTCAAAACACTTGCAGAAATTTTTCAGCAGAACGGATTCAACACGGGCGGTGTGATCGGTTCCTTTTCACTCGATTCCGGTTTTGGAATTTATCAGGGATTCCAGTACTACGAAGATCAAATCGGTCAGGGACACGACCCTGAGATCAACCGGCATGTGGAGCGAAGAGCCGAAACTGTTTGGAAGCTCGGCAGGAAATGGATCGAGTCGCAAAAAGGTCCCTGGTTCACTTTTCTGCATTTTTTTGATCCGCACTTTGGCTTTAATCCCCCTTCCGGTTATCCGCAAACTTATGACGGCGAAATTGCATACACAGACAAAGTCGTTGGTGAGATTCTTCAGTTTCTAAAAGACAAAAAGCTGATGGACTCTACAATCATCGTATTGCTTTCCGATCATGGAGAGTCGCTTGGGGAGCATGGCGAAGACAATCACGGTGTTTTCCTGTACGATGCCACGCTGAAGGTACCGTTCCTTATCCATGCGCCCGGTTTAACCGCGCAGAGAATCGCGAACCAGGTGCGGCTTGTCGATGTGGCTCCGACACTTGTGGAACTCGCAGGTTTGCCCAAGCAGACCGGTTTTGCCGGCGAAAGTCTGTTGCCGTTGACCAAGGGAGTGAAAAAGAACCTGCCCGCTTACAGTGAAAGCTACTATACAAATCTTTTGATGGGCTGGGCTCCGCTCCATTCGATGCGGTGGAGTCAGAAAAAATGGATTGATGCACCGAAACCGGAACTGTATGACCTTGAGCGTGATCCAAGAGAATTGAAAAACATTTATAGTTCTTCGGCTATTTCGAGCGGTCTGCGATCGGAGCTTCAAAAACATTTGAAGCGAAATCCTTCGCAAACACAACAGCAACCGGATCCTGAGACTCAAGAAAAGCTCGCAAGCCTTGGCTATGTGACGGGAGGCTCTCCGCACTCCGGTGTATCGCGGTTCGATCCAAAAGATGGAATTGCACTTTGGATCGAAATAGAGTCGGCTGTGCGCTCTGCGCAATTGAGTCAATGGGCAGAGGCAGAAAAGAGCTTTCGAAATGTGTTGACAAAACAGCCTGATAACGTGATTGCGACAAAATTTCTCGCGAATGTTTTGCGAAAGCAGGGGAAAAATGACGAAGCAATCACGCTGATGCAGAGCGCTCTCAAATCCAACTTCCATCAAACAGAAACGCGATTCCATCTGGCAGAAACGTACCTGGATACGAAACAATATTCCGAAGCTCTGTCTCAGGCTTCTGCAATTCTGAAAGAGGAACCGGAAAACATGCGTGCACTCGCCATGGCCGCATGGCTTCAGTCTCAGCTGCAAAAGGACCAGGAGGCATTGCAAACCTATAAGAAGCTGGCCTCGCTTCGGAAGCTCAACGAAAAGGAAGCCCTTGATGCAGCGGCAATTCAACTCACTTCCAGAAACAATCAGGAAGCCGAAAAATATTTTCGAATGGCTCTTCAAGCAAACCCCAAATCTACTGCCGCCTGGAAAGGACTAGCTCTGATCCTTGCCAGCAAACAACAATGGGAAGAATCTCTCGAAGCTTTCTTGAAAGCGGGTGATTGCGAAAGCATCAAGAAGTTTTTGCAGCGCGTGGAAATTGCTTCCCCTCGAATCGAGGCCGTTCGAGCAAAATGTCCGTAAAAATAGTAATCTCTTTTGCGTTCTTCTTGGCATTCTTGGCGCCTTGGCGGTTATATCCAGAAACGAAAACGAATATTGTTCTGATTACGATCGATACGCTGCGCGCGGATCATCTCGGGTGTTACGGGTATAAACAGAACACTTCACCCAATCTGGACGCGTTCGCGAAGGAATCGCTTCTTTTCGAAAATGCGTATTCAGCCGTTCCGTTAACGCTTCCGTCGCATGTAACAATGCTGACCGGTTTGTATCCTGAACGTCATGGCATTCGCGACAATGCTCATTTTGCATGGAAGCAATCCCCCTTGATTCAACTTGCCTTGCAAAAGCATGGATACAACACAGCAGCCTTTATTTCAGGAGCGCCACTCAACGCCTCTTTCGGATTGAATCGTGGTTTTGCTGTGTATGAGGATCAATTTACGGGAGCGGAAAGAACGGCGAACGAAACGACAGAACGAGCGTTGCAATGGCTGGCAAAAGCTCGCAGTCCTTACTTTTTGTGGGTTCACTATTTCGATCCTCACGCTGAGTATGAACCTCCGCCAGCATTCCGCAAGAAATTTCCTGATCCCTACGACGGAGAAATTGCTTTTGCGGATCAGGAGCTGGCAAAGCTACTTCGGGCCGTTGGTAAAAACGCCGCGGTCCTCCTCACAGCAGATCACGGAGAAAGCTTAGGAGAACATGGCGAAACAACCCACGCAGTTTTTGTCTATAACGCAACTATCCATGTTCCGTTAATGATCCGCGCTCCAACACTGGCGCCTGGCAAAAGAAATGATGCAGTCTCGCTGGCAGATATCGCTCCGACTATCCTGGAGCTGGCCGGCCTAAAGCCCGCACAAATGGATGGTGTCTCATTGCTTCAGGAAAAAAAGAGCAGAACGCTCATCGCGGAATCACTTTATGCACAACGAAATTACGGCTATGCGCCTTTGTATGCATCGATTCGTGATCGTAAAAAGTTTATTCAGGCCCCTGAACCGGAGTTTTATGATTTGGCGGCCGACGCGAAAGAAATCAATAATCTGATCAAAAAAAGCAGAGTGGATGAGTGGCAACGTGCAGTCAAGACTTACGCGAAGAATGGAGAAACAGGAAAGGGAACACTCCCTCCTGAAGAGGAAGAAAAGCTGAGAAGTCTGGGATACGTGAGTGGATCCGTTGCGCAGACCGGAATCGATCCCAAGAAAAAAATTCAGATCATGGAACGCTTCCGGCTGGGCATGGTGATGTTGAAGGAGGAGCAATACAATCAAGCGGAAGCGCGCTTTCGCGAAATTACGGGTACCGAAAAACACAATGGTCTGGCATTTCGTTTTCTCGGTGACACTCTTTCGGCTCAGCAGAAATATGCCGAAGCTGCGAAAGCTTACGCAACGTCTACTGAACGCTTACCGGATCCAGAAGTAAGTGTTCAACTTGCAAAAGCTTTGAACCGGCTCGGCGAAACTTCGCGTGCCGAAAAAGTTCTTCGCGAAACGGTTCAACGCTTCCCGCATTATGTAGAAGCCGCTTTTGAGCTTGCTTCTTTCTACAGCGGACAAAAACAATGGGACAAAGCGCTTGGCACATTGAATCAGGACCGGCCCGAGTTTCACAATCAGCGGGGACTCGTCTATTTAACCCAGGGAGACGCAGCAAAAGCAGTGGACGAATTCTTGATCGCGATTCGCGGTTCAGAAATGGCCACCTATTGGAATAATCTGGGAATTGCTTATCAGAGAATGAATCGGATCAAGCCCGCTGAAGACGCATACCTACGCGCATTAAGACTCAATCCTTCTTATGCAGAATGCGAAGCGAATCTGTCCTTTATGCTGATCTCGTTGAAGAGATGGGAGGACGCCGGGAGTCACCTGGAGCACGTGACTTCACGCAACACTCGCCTGTGGAGAGCCCGGATGGCGCTGGGTTATGTGCGCGAGATGCAAGGAAAGTCTGCAGATGCAGTAGAGATTTACAGAAAATTGCTTGAGGAAGCGCCCGCCGATTGGCCGGAACGCTCGCAAGTAAAAGCGCGCCTAGCAAAATTAGCGAAGTAGCGCGGACGTCTCGTCTGCGTAACCACCGCAGGCGGGACGCCCGCGTTATTTCAGTAGGAGCATGATCGCCGAAGCAAAAAGGGCGGCCATGGTTCCGGAAAAGACCAGGAATTTGGTCCAGGCTGCGCGATCCATTGCGCGGGAAAGCGATTCCGCTTCGATGATTTGCTTCTGTCGCGTTTGCACATCGCGGTTGTAAGTGTCGAGCTGTTCGTAGTTTTCGTGGAAGGAATCTTCTTCCAACCGCAACTGTTCGACTTTTTTCCCGAGATCATAAAGGAAGGGCTGCATATCGCGCCGGTAGTGTTCCATTTCCCGGTTGAGCTGTTTTTTCTTGTCTTCCAGATGTTGAATCTGTTCGTTGTGGCCTTTGATACGCTGCTCAAAATCGCGCTTCGAGGTTTCTTTGTTCTGTTCTCCCCGTTCGATTTCAGCGCGTTCATTGGCAAGTTCGATCTTCAGCTTCTCCGCTGTGGAAAGAAGAAAAGGCAGCTTACAATCCAGATCGGCTTTTTCTACATACAGGCCGCGGATAGCTTCCTGTTCCACCCGTATTTTTGCTTCCTTGTCTGCATCTGAACCCAGATCGAGTTCCTGAATGCTTTGTTGATGCAAACGGATCTGTTGGGAAATATGGTCCTGCTTAGATCGCAATTCTTCAATCTGAATCTTGTTGCTTTCCTTCTCTGCATTGATTTTTTCTATCCTTTCCCGATGAGGCACGATCGCCTGTTCCAGAAAGTCCAGATCTTTATTGAATTTTTCAGTCAGTTCCGCTTTTGTGTGATCAATATCTGCAATTTCTGTATCGTGCTCACCGAACTGAGTTTTCAGACGGTTCATTTCAATTTGCAGTTCTTTTAAATTGACCAGGATCCCGGCGAGGTCCGGATGATGAAGGTGAGCTTCCCAGGCGCGCACGCCCAGAGCATGCACGTACTTCTCTTTTTCGCGCTCCAGACCTTTGATTTCAAAATACAAACGCGTGACTGTCCCTTTGCGTTTGATTTCAGAAACACCCGTGGTGAAGATTAGCCCAATGCGGCTGCCGATTGAATGTCTGGCGGCCGGGTCCGTTTTGACCTCTATCGTTTGAACATCCATCTCCAGTTGCTGCCCATCATATTACGTGGACCATGCTTTGTCAATAGTACTACATATTGTGCAAAAAAAGTAGCGCAGGCGTCTCGCCTGCGGCCGGATAGGAGTACTATTATTAAGATGGAGGGTTCGCATGAAGACCAGAATCGAAAAGGATTCTTTGGGCGAGCTGGAGGTTCCCGAGGAAGCATATTACGGAGTCCAGACGGCGCGTGCTGTTGAGAACTTCCGGATCAGCCCGTTGCGATTTCAAACTGAATTCGTTCGTTCTCTGGCATGGATCAAAGCGGCGGCCGCCAAAACGAACCGGGAACTGGGTCTGCTCGATGAGCAAAGAGCCAACGCCATCGAACAGGTCGCGCTCACAATAGCGCAGGGAGCCCATCACGATCAGTTTGTAGTGGATGTTTTTCAGGCAGGCGCAGGCACGTCTTTCCATATGAACATCAATGAAGTGATCGCCAATCGCGCGTGCGAGATTCTTGGAAGCAAGAAAGGGGATCACAAACTCGTCCACCCGAACGATCATGTGAACATGGGACAATCCACTAATGATGTCATTCCTACAGCCATTCGTTTGACAGCGTTGTCTCTATCTTTTCCCTTATTAGAAGCGCTGGAAAAATTAGAGGATTCGTTTGAATCCAAATCCAAGGAATTCGATTCCGTGATCAAAGCGGGACGCACCCATCTGCAGGATGCAGTTCCTTTGCGGTTAGGACAGGAATTCGGCGGTTATGCCGCCTGTATCCATAGAGCGGAAGAGCAGGTTTCACGCGTAAGCACGGCACTGCAGGAACTGGGAATCGGCGGCAGCGCTGTTGGGACCGGCCTGAATACGCATCCTGATTATCGCAAGAGAATCGTATCCAACCTTGCGACGATCACCGGTTTTTCATTGCGCACAACAGACAACTATTTTGAGGCGATGCAGAGCATGGCCCCCTTCACCGCCATGTCTGCTGTTTTACGAAATCTTGCAATTGAATGCATCCGGATCGCAAACGATCTCCGGTTGATGGCTTCCGGGCCAAACACCGGCTTGAACGAAATACAGTTGCCCGCGGTTCAGCCGGGATCTTCGATCATGCCCGGGAAAGTGAACCCTGTGATGGCTGAAATGCTGAACATGGTTTGCTTTCAGGTGATCGGCGCTGACAGTTGCATTACCCTTGCTTCACAGGCGGGACAGCTTGAACTCAATGTCATGATGCCGGTCATTGGATACAACCTTTTTCTTTCCTTTTCCATTTTAACGAACGCTTTGAACGCATTTCGTGAAAAGTGCGTCGATGGGATCGAAGCGAACGTTGAGGTGAGCAATAAGTATGCTGAGAATACGCTGGCGCTTGCAACAGTTTTGAATCCCTACATCGGTTACTTGAAAGGAGCCGAAGTGGTAAAGGAATCGTTAAAGACCGGCCGTACGATCAAAGGAATTGTGCTCGAAAAGGGGCTGTTAACGGAGCAGCAATGGAACGAAATCTTTGATCTCCGTCGTCTCACGGAACCGAACCTGACCGACAAGAAAACTTAAATAACTCTGCGTAGCTCTGCGCCTCTGCGTTGAAAAAAAAGCTGGTGTATACTAGGGCGAACTACGAATAAGGAGCTGCATCATGCCAGAGATTAGAAACGACAAAAGCAAAGCGGTCGAGGTAGCCTTGCTGCAAATTGAAAAGCAGTTTGGCAAGGGATCGATCATGCGTCTCGGTGATAAAGAGGCGATTTTGGTTCCGACCATTTCGACAGGGGCACTTTCGATTGATGCGGCTCTGGGGATTGGTGGTGTACCGCGTGGACGTGTAGTGGAAATATTTGGGCCGGAATCTTCCGGAAAAACAACGCTGGCTCTGCATATCATTGCAGAAGCGCAAAAAGTGGGAGGCATGGCTGCATTTATCGATGCAGAGCACGCGCTCGATCCCGAGTATTCGCGCAAGCTTGGCGTTGTTGTGGACAATCTGCTTGTCTCGCAGCCTGATAGCGGCGAGCAAGCCCTCGAAATTGCGGAGATGTTGATTCGCAGTGGAGCAATCGATTGTATCGTGATCGACTCTGTTGCGGCTCTCGTTCCGAAAGCGGAACTGGAAGGAGAAATGGGCGATTCCTTCATGGGTTTGCAGGCCCGGTTGATGTCTCAGGCAATGCGAAAACTGACAGGAATTGTTTCCCGTTCCAACACCTGTCTGGTTTTCATCAACCAGATCCGCGAAAAGATCGGTGTGATGTTCGGCAGTAACGAAGTCACAACT
The DNA here is from genome assembly GCA_022616075.1 of bacterium. Taxonomy (NCBI): domain Bacteria; species bacterium. Next base: position 17,731 of record JAKEFK010000038.1, on the reverse strand, counting down.
GGTGGACGAGCGTTGAAGTTTTATTCCAGCGTTCGCATGGAAATCCGTCGCGAACTTTCGATCAAGGATGGGGATCAAACTGTTGGAAACCGCACAAAAGTAAAAGTGGTTAAAAACAAGCTTGCTCCTCCATTTCGAATTGCTGAGTTCGACATCATTTACGGCGAAGGAATCTCCCGCGAGGGGGACCTCATCGATCTGGGAACGCAGCATAATGTGATCGACAAAAGCGGAGCCTGGTTCTCTTTCAAAGACACTCGTTTGGGGCAGGGTCGAGAAAATGTAAAAAGATTTCTGAAAGAGAACCCGGATATTGCGCACGAAGTGGAAGAACAGCTGCGCGTCAAACTGAATCTGGTCAAAGAAGAGAAAAAGATACCGGCTTAAAAGATCAAACCGCCAAGGCGCCAAACAAAGTAGCGCAGGCGTCCCGCCTGCGAATCGCCGGCCAGAGGCCCGCGCTACTTTGCTAAGTCGCCAAGAATTCTAGCGTCTTGGCGGTTTCAAATTAACGCTTGTAATCGTCTTCGAGGCGAATGATATCGTCTTCACCGAAGTAGGTTCCACGCTGCACCTCGAAAAATACGAGAGGGTGAGGGCCTGGATTTCCGATCCGGTGAAGCGATTTCTTCGGGATGTGGATCGTGTCTCCCGCTTTCAAACGGCATTCCTGACCATCGAGAACAATCAGGGCCTCTCCGTCAGCGATCATCCAGGATTCTTCGCGCTGTTCATGTTTTTGATAACTCAACCTGTGCCCCGGATGAATGTAAAGTCTTTTCACTTTGTAGTCTTTTCCCTCTTCCAGAACTTGCCAGAATCCCCATGGTGTGAGGCTTCGTTCGTTGGAAAATCTTGCATCTCCCAACCTGATCGCTTCCCAGGCAAGGTAGGCATTGCCATAGACTCCCGCATCTTCTCCTTTTTCAGCAGGGACCACTTTTACACGCGCAGCCATGGCCTGAAACGCATGGTGTTTCATCGTGTCCAGCGCAGGCGGCATGATGAGATCCCAAGCTGCCGCAACTCCGCCTCCGATGACGATAACTTCCGGATTGAAGATGTTAACCAGAGAAGCGAGTCCGATTCCAAGACCGGCGCCTGCTTCTACAAAAACAGATCGCGCGACCAAATCTCCGGCTTTGGCATGCTCATAGACAACGGCAGGCGTCATGCTCCCCCGGGGCACTGCAGCCAGCGTGGTGTCTTTATTACTAGCTAATTCCTCTGACAGTATTCGTAGGATTCCATTAGCAGATGCAAAAGTCTCCAGACACCCGATGCTTCCGCAGTGGCAAGGAGCTCCATCCGCTTTTACGGCGATGTGACCCACTTCACCCGCCATACCATCGGCTCCATGCAGAAGTTCTCCATCGATAATGATTCCGCCGCCTGTTCCTGTTCCCAGCGTCAAACAGCACACGTGTTTGTATCCGCGCCCGGCTCCCTGCCAGTATTCTCCAACGGCAGCGGCATTGGCGTCGTTTTCCAGATAGCACGGGACTTCGATCAGGTCCTGAAGCATTTTCCGGACCGCCAGACCGCCAAGCGCCGGAATGTTGGGAGCTTGAGTGACAATCCCTTCTTCGTACAAAACGGCTCCTGGAATACCAACCCCCACGGCCTTCAAATGCTGGTCCGGTAACGACGTTCTCAATCGATTGATGAAGAGGTAGAGCCGTTCTAAAAGCGCTTCTACGCCGAGTTGTGCTTCTGTGGCCGTTCTCACTGAAGCAAGAATATTTCCGCGATAGTCGAGCGCGCCCATCTTAGTATTCGTGCCACCGATGTCGACCCCGATCACGTAATCTTGCATAGTTCACTATAATTCAACCATAGATGAACACAGATAAACACAGATTATAAGAGAAATTATTTTATCTGTGGCTATATACAAAGTAGCGCGGGCGTCTCGCCCGCGGGTTTGCGCAGACGGGACGTCTGCGCTACTTTGATTAGTTGAAATATGGCGGAATATTATTTCGGGATAGCAGGCTGGTCATACAAAGACTGGAAAGGGATCGTGTATCCACAGGATGCGCCGGCAAAATTTGATGAGCTGGGCTATCTTGCAAATTTCTTTGACGTGATTGAGCTGAATAACACCTTTTACAGGATTCCTGAGTCTAAAATGGTTGAGAGTTGGGTAAAGCGAGTTCAACACAATCCCCGTTTTCAGTTTACAGTGAAGATTTATCAGGGATTCACACACGAGAAACAGCCTGTCAAGCGCGAGGAACTGGATCAGTTTTTCCAGGTGCTTGGACCGATGGTCGAGGCGAATCGTTTGGGACCTTTGCTCGCTCAATTTCCGGCTGCTTTCAAATACACATCGGAAAATGTAGATCGTTTGAGTGAGCTTGTGGAATCTTTCCGCAATTTTCCGCTCGCTGTTGAGTTTCGGCATCGTAGTTGGATTGGAGAGACGGTGAAAAACTGGCTCGAGGAGAATCAGGTAAGCTTTTGCAACGTGGATGAGCCGATCTTTCGCCATCATGTCAAACCGTCAGCGGAAGTTACCGGACCGGTCGGCTATGTGCGGCTACACGGCAGGAATTACGCTGACTGGTATTCGGGAAACCGCGATGCGCGCTACAATTACTTGTATTCCGAGGAAGAACTAGATCATTGGGTTCCGCGGATTGAAGAGATGGGGAAGAAAGCCAAAGACGTATATGTGATCGGAAATAATCACTTTCGTGGGCAGGCACCTTCCAATATACTTCAACTGAAATCGAAGACAATCCGCGAGCCGGTGCCAGTCCCGGATCCGCTTTTGAAGGCTTTTCCGGAGCTTCGTAAGGTTGCTTCCGCGACGAAAAAGAAAAAAAGGCGAGGTCAGGTGGATTTGTTCGACGAGGAATCCTGAGCTCCTTTTATGTGGCACGAATTTTGATCAAATCACTATTATTATTAAAAGCACTAGATAGTAAAATAAGGTAGGAGGAAAGTAAATGAGCAACAGGCGCTTTGGTTGGATCGCTATTTTGGGCGTGGCGCTGGTTGGCCTGATTGCTGGCATGGTCTTTACGGCGAAGCTTGATGTATTCAATCAAGCGAATGGACAGGAAACATCGCAAGTAGTACCGGCAGCGCGAACAGTACCCACTGAAGATATTTCAGGACAGCCTTTAACTTTTGATGCATTTCGTAAGATTGCAAAACGGATGAATCCCACCGTTGTAAATATTTATACCACTCAAATTGTCAGAGGAAGGGATCCTTTAGAGGATTTTTTTGGTGGTGGTCAGGAATTTTTCCGGCGGTTTTTTGAAGAGCAGCCGGAGCGCGAAATGCGGCAGAGTTCCCTTGGTTCAGGAGTCATTATTGATCCCGAAGGTTATATATTGACAAACAATCATGTGGTAGAAAATGCGGATGAAATTCGCGTTTCGCTGGATGACCGCGATGCGCAAGGGCGTAATGGTTTGGAGGCGAAGGTAATTGGTCGCGATCCAAAAACGGATGTCGCTTTGATTAAGATCACCGCAAAACATCCACTCGTTGCGGCCGCACTGGGAGATTCGGGAGCTTTGCAAGTGGGCGATTGGGTGATCGCGATTGGCAATCCTTTCGGTCTCGGTCACACCGTTACAGTCGGTGTTGTCAGCGCTAAGGGAAGAACGCTTGGAGGCAACTACGATGATTTCATTCAGACCGATGCCTCGATCAATCCTGGAAACAGTGGTGGACCTCTGTTGAATCTTCGCGGAGAAGTCATTGGCATCAATACGGCGATTGCAAGCAGAACCGGACAATCCGCGGGAATCGGTTTTGCTGTGCCGGTGAATCTGGCAAAAGAGATTCTTCCGCAGTTAAAATCTACAGGGCGCGTTGTTCGCGGACAGCTCGGGGTTTCGATTCAAACGCAATGGAACGATGCACTGGCGCGCCAATTCGGCGTCGATCATGGCGCTGTTGTTGCAGATGTTACAAAGGGATCGGCTGCTGAAAAAGCCGGAATCAAGCGAGGAGATGTCATTGTTAAATACAATGGAAAAACGTTAAACGAGGGAAGTGATTTACCTCGGCTTGTCGCTGCAACCAAACCAGGAACGGACGTTCGATTGACAATTGTTCGGGACAAAAAAGAAAAAGAAGTTACCGTCCGTGTGGGTGAGATGAAAGATATAGAAGCAACGGAAGGCGAGGACGATGGTAACAAGGATGAAAGTTCGGTTGAACTTGGCATTTCCGTCACCAATCTGGATAGCCAGACTGCTCGCCAGCTCCGGTTGGAAACCGACGAAGGTGTTTTAATTACCAGGGTAAAAGTAAACAGCCCTGCCGAAGAGGCCGGACTGGCCCGCGGGGATGTGATTCTGGAAATCAATCGGGAACCGGTCAAGAGCGTAAGCGATTATCGCGACCGCATTGACAATGCAAAACCGGGCGATACTCTGCTGTTCCTCATTTACCGGGGCGGTGGTAGCCTGTTCATTCCCGTAGAGATTCCAAAGAAATAGTTTTTGATTTGTGAAAAAGGCGGGCGTTAGCGTCCGCCTTTCTTGTTCTATAATGAATTACCATTTCACGGAGGCGCAACCATGAAACTTTTTATTGATACGGCAAGCCTGAAAGAAATACGAGAAGCTCAAGCAATGGGTATTCTGGATGGAGTCACGACAAATCCATCATTGATTTCGAAGGAATCAGGAAACTATCGTGACATTTTGAAAGAGATTTGTTCGATTGTGAAAGGGCCTGTAAGCGCAGAAGTCGTGAAGTTGCGTTTTGAAGAAATGGTGGAAGAAGGGCGGGACCTGGCAAAGATTGCGGACAATATCGTTGTAAAAGTTCCGATCAATTGGGAAGGTCTGAAAGTCATACGTAAATTGAGCTCCGAAGGGATTCGTGTGAACGTCACGTTGATTTTTTCGCCTACCCAAGCGCTTCTTGCTTCGAAAGCGGGAGCAGCTTATGTAAGTCCCTTTATTGGCCGGCTGGATGATATTGCGCAGGAAGGAATGGAATTAATCGATCAAATTGCAGCGATCTTCGATAACTACGATATTGAAACCGAAATTCTGGCCGCAAGTATCCGGCATCCTGTCCATGTTGTGCAGGCCGCACTGGCCGGCGCCGATATTGCTACTCTCCCCTACAATGTGCTGGATAAACTACTCAACCATCCGCTCTCCGATATAGGGGCTGAAAAGTTCCGCAAAGATTGGGAAAAAGTGTCTAAGTAAGGAGTAGCGCGGATGTCTCGTCTGCGAGCTTCGCAGGTGGGACGCCCGCACTACTTTGAACTATTCCTGAATGTAACCCAGAGCCCGTAAGTCTTCGAGCGTCTCTTCGTCCGTCTCGGATTGAATTGGTTTTTCTCCGGTGTTGGCGGGACCGGTTTCCCAGGTAGGAATCACGGCGAGTTGATGTTCCGCGCGATAGTGTTGTTGAAATGCATCGACCAGTGGTTTGCCGTCAAAATCCTTTGCAACAGGAAGGCGCAGTTGGTACAGCAACGTTGGCGTGATGTCGTAGATGGTTGCTTCCTGAATCGTGGCTCCTTTCTTGTAGGGTCCGCCAGAAAGAATGATAATCCCTGCGGGAGGCACGGCCTGAGTGGTGTGGGTGTAACTCGTGCGGTGAAATCCGAAGCCATGATCCGAAACGATCATAAAAGTGGAATTTTCCGGCGCGGATTTCATGATGTCTCCCACAATGGTGTCCGCGTAAGTGTAAACAGGTTCGATAATTCTGGCGAATTCCTTATCAAGACTTTCTATATCTGCAGCCGTTAAAGTTCCTTCCTTTGATTTCTTTCGGGCGTAGTCAAGTTTGTCCAGTGGAAGATAGCACCACATGAAATGGCTCGAAATATCTACAATTCTAAAAACAACAGCAAACACTTTTGCGGGATGATTCTTTAACACGTATTTAGATGCATCCCAAACGGAAGCATCCTGGCACCAGTAAGTCGGATAAGCTTTCAGCGCCTTGTCGAATGCAGTGATGCGGCCGTCGTTAGTTACGTCATACAGTTCCGGCAGATGATATTGTTTCCATTCTCTATGCGCGCGAGTTTTGTTGATTTCAGGGTACGGCATTTTCTCTTGCAGTTGTGCTGGAAAGGTAACCTGCATATCTAGCTGGCGATGTTTTCCCATCCGGTATTTATCGGAGACCATCACGCCTTTCACTTTTTCAGGGGGCCAGGTGACCCACCAATTCACGACAGAAACCGGAATGTCCCGCTCTGTCAGCATGTTCCAGAAAGCTTTCACACGACGCAAATTGCCTGTGCTTGGCTGTTCTTTTTTCTCAACTTTTACTGTGAAATCGCCGATGCCATGTTTTTCCTTGGTCTTGCCCGTGGCGATGGTCGTCCAGAGGAACGCGGAATGTGCAGGAAAAGCAGACAGCAAGTCTCCTGAAACACCCTTCTCTTTGAGCTTCCTGATGTTTGGCAATTTTCCTTGCTTCATTAACGGATCCATTAGATTCCAGGAAGCGCCGTCCAAACCGATCAGGTAAATCGGGCCCTCTGCGCCTGATGAGGAGCTGCGGTATTGGAAGAACGCAAGGATTCCACAGGAGAGTAGCAACACCATTGTGACCGCAAGAATAGGTTTCTTCATAGAAGTGAGTAAAATTACACCCCGCGTACCCGAAATGTCAACTGTAGGGGCTCGCGAGGTGCGGTCGATTCCACTTCTCCCCCTATGAAGGGGGAGGTTGGGTGGGTTGGGAAATTCAGGACAACCCTCCTTGCCCCTCCCTTTATAAGGGAGGGGAATCGGCACGGAGCCAATATAATACTTGCAATGCTTTTCAGACGACTCCTGTTTACGATTGCGGTTCTTCTGGCGTATTCGGCGATCGCGTACAACGTGACGTCGCGGGTTTTTTCTCCAACAGGAGATGAGCCGCATTATCTCGTGATTACCCACAGTCTCGCGATGGATAGGGACATCTCTTTATTGAACAATTATCAGGGGCAGCACTACCGGCTGTTTTACGATTCGATTTTGGCGAAACGCACCACTGCTTCCGCGGATAAGAAAAGAGAAATACCCACATTCGGTCTGGGCATGCCTCTATTTCTAGCTCCCTGGTACAAAACGATCAGCAATAACGCTCCACACAAGCTCGTTGCCTATCTTCGCATTGTCATTTGCCTTATTGCGGCAGTCGGAATTTATCAGCTTCTGTCGTTTGGTCTGGAACTGGGCGGAAGCCCGGCTGCGGCGTTTCTAATCACAACAGGAGCCGCTTTTGCTTCACCTCTTGTGACTTACTCCAGCCAGTTTTATCCGGAGATATTTGCGTTTGCCCTCCTGATCACTGGGCTGCGCACTCTGCGCAATCGACAGAAACATCCGTGGTTATCGGCCATTCTACTTTGTCTGATACCGGGATTGTTAATGTGGCTTCACCCGAAATACCTGGCGCTCGCTCTGGTTTTGACAGGGATGGTTACGGTTCTAATCTATCGTGACCATGAGAAAAAAATATCGAAAATGCAGATCGTTCATCTGGTGATTGCGTTAGTAGGTATTGCGACATTTTTCGTGTTCCTGAAGACCCAGTACGGAAGCTGGTCGCCCAATCGCATCTACGGTGGATGGCAAAAACAGGCTTCCTTGCTGGAGCTTTTGCAGCAGGAAGGAACCGAACGCTTGGGAGTGATGGTCAAGATGTTGTTTGGATTCTGGTTTGATGAAAGATTCGGACTTCTTCCTTTTGCTCCCTTTTACGTTGCTTTTTTTGCAGCATTGATCTGGTGTGTGCGAAAACGGCAAAACGTGGCATTTCCAGCGCTTATCCTTTTTGCATTGCACTTTTTGCCGCTCTGCTGGGGAGCGCCTCTGGGCGGCTATGCTCCCCCGGCGCGGCATTTTGTGGTGATGATCCCTCTGATCCTGACGCCAGTCTTTCTAATCTATTCGAAGTGGATTTCCGAACAAAAAATATTATTGATCACAATGCAGCTGGGAAGCATTTATATTGCTTTCAGGATGCTTACAAACTACAGGAAAATTTTTGCGAACGTTACCTGGAGAAATCCTGATGGTGGGAGTGAGTTCTGGCCACTGTTGAATCTGGAACGTTGGATTCCAAATTGCATAGCATCACGTCCTGAGTACGCTTTGGTATTTTTCTGGCTGTTGGGAACAATTCTCTTTGTTTTCTGTCTCTATCCCAGAGAGGAACCGATCGTGACGAGTCATGATTACGCTGGATCTGAATTCGCCAGTTCCCATTGAAGAGCAAATCCGGGGCTGCTTTCATCAACTTCTTTTGAAAGGACAGGTAAAACCTGGCGATATTCTGCCGGAACCCGAGCAGTTGGCGGGATTGCTGCACGTGAGTCCATGGATCGTTTCGCGCGCTTATTACAATCTGTACAAAGAGGGGTTTCTGGACGGAGTTGTCGTATCTTTTCAAGCGCGAGGAAACACGTCCCGCGATGTGGCAGAAATTGTGCAGGAGTTGTTTATGGCGGTAGAGGCTGTGAGGAAGGCGGGATTAAGCTGGGAAGAGATTGAGTCCGTGCTGCAAACTTTAAAGGCTGAAGAGGTTGTATGCCCCAGGAAGATCGTTCAAAAGTATCCAGCAGTATGTCCATATTGCCGCGAAAGTGTTCAAGGGGACACGGTTTCGTGTCTATTGTGTAAGACGATTCATCACCGCGAGTGCTGGGAGGAAACAGGGCACTGTTCCGTTTTCGGATGTAAAGGAAAGGTAAAACTGAAATCAGAATGAATACTGCAATTGAGCTTCACAACATACAGAAGACTTTTGGAAAGAAACAAGTTTTGAACGGCGTTTCCGGCAGGATCGAAAAGGGGAAGGTCGTTGGTCTTCTGGGTCGCAACGGAGAAGGAAAGACGACGTTGTTTCGGATCCTGTTGGATATTATCGCATCCGATTCGGGATATGCGTCTGTATTGGGAATGATACCGAATGGCACAGGTGAAATCCGTTTGCGTGTTGGATACGTTCCGGAACGGCCTTCCTTTCATGAGTTTATGAGAATTGAAGATATCTTTCGTTTGCGTGAAGGATTTTTTCCTACCTGGAACTGGCAAAAAACTATCGCGATGTCGAAAGCACTGGAATTGGATACAAAAACGCCGGTGAAAGGGGCGAGCAAAGGAACGCTTGCCAAGACAGCATGGATTTGCGCGACGGCGCACAATCCGCAGATCCTTCTTTTGGATGAACCGACTTCGGGATTGGACGCTGTGATTCGTGATTCACTGCTCTCTCACTTTGTTCGCGAATTGACCCGGGAAGCAAAAACGATTCTCGTTGCGAATCACCATATGGAAGAGTTGCTTGGCGTTTTGGATGAGGTCTGGATTCTAGCCGGCGGCCGGATCGTAGCGTCCTGTTCACTGGAGGAATTAAAACAGAATGTTCATCAGGTGACTGGAAGACTGAAAAGCACGGAAGCCGTACAGGGCCTGGTTTTACTGCACCAGCAAAAGATGGGAGACCTGGTCAGGTGGGTGGTAATGCACAAGGAAACACTCTATCGAATCCGCCAACAGGAATTGCTCAGTCAAATGGAAATTTCATCCTTACCCGTCGAAGAAACTTTAAAACTTCTCCTTTCTAACTCATGAGCTTATGCTAACGCTGATCAAACTGGAATTCTGGAAGCAGAGTAAGACATTTCTTTCAACATTACTTGCTCTTGTATTCGGAATAATGATTCCTGCTCTCCTCCTTCCGTTAACGACTTCGCTTCGTTTGATCGAATCCTTTTCAGGCGCCGCGAGTTTGATGATACTGTTGATGCCCCTTGTGATTGTTTTTCTTGCTTCTTCCGCCGCCGCATCGCTGAGAAAAACAGAGGATAAAAATCATGAAGAGTTATTGCCTGTCCACCCAATCCTGAGGATTTATGGCGCTTATCTTATCAATCTTTTTTTCACCGCTTTTATTTTCGTGGTGGTATTTTCTCTGCTTGGAGTTCGAGAAGTCTTTTACATTGCGGCTTATCGTCTCGAGCTGTTTGAGTTACCGTTTGGAATGATTGTATTGTACGCTTGGACTCTTCACTGCTTGAGCTTCAGTATCTCCTATGTGTTGAATTTGCCGGTGCTCGGTGCGGGCCTTGCCTTGATTTTTTCAACCGTCGATCTGTTTTTTCGTGGATTATTCCTGTATTACATTCATTACTGGTCTTCTGAGCCAATTGAGTTATTTCATTTAACATTTTTGATTCCTACAATCTTTGTTTTTTTTACGCCCACTTTAGCCGCCTTTAAGTTGGAGCGAGGATTGAAATTTGGAATCAAAGGTGCTTTTCCGGTTGTTCTTTGCTTTCTGGTGTTGCCGTTTTGGATATTTCTGATGGGCTATAGCATGTCCAACACTTTTTGGATGCATTTCTGGGTCACATTGGCTGAAACTCTGTAGCAAGTCCCGTCTCACGAGTAAGGCTTCCAAGGTGCTATCATGGTAGCCATGAGCGAGAAATTCGAGCACCTGAAGCGGTTGAATGAGGAAGCGGAAAAAGGGGGCGGGGCTGAACGCATTAAAAAGCAGCACAAGGAAGGGAAGCTCACCGCCCGCGAAAGAATCGAGTTGCTCCTGGATGAGGGATCCTTTATCGAAACTGACCGGTTTGTTGTGCACCGCAGTTTAGATTTCGGGATGGAGGAGCAGAAGATTCCTGGTGATGGCTTCGTCACGGGTTACGGCAAGATCGACGGACGACTCGTTTTTTTGTTCGCACAAGATTTTACGGTTTTTGGCGGAAGTCTGAGCGAAACGAATGCCGCTAAGGTCGTGAAAATCATGGACCAGGCGATGAAGGTCGGCGCTCCTTTGATCGGTCTAAACGACTCGGGGGGGGCGCGCATTCAGGAAGGGGTGGCCAGTCTGGGAGGCTATGCAGACATATTTCTTCGAAACACTCTCGCGTCCGGAGTCATCCCGCAGATCAGCGCGATCATGGGGCCCTGCGCGGGCGGAGCCGTCTACTCTCCTGCGATCACCGATTTCATTTTCATGGTGAAGGATACCAGCTACATGTTTATAACGGGGCCGGACGTGATTAAAACGGTGACTCATGAAGAGGTGACGAAAGAAGAGTTAGGCGGAGCGATGACTCACAACACGGTCAGCGGTGTCGCGCATTTTGCAGCCGACAATGATCAGCATTGCATTTCCATGATCCGGGAGCTTCTTTCGTACATTCCCAGTAACAATTTGGAAGATCCACCCTTTGTCGCAACGGAAGATGATCCTTCTCGCGCGGAGGACTCCTTGAATTCCATCGTCCCGGAAGATCCCAATCGTCCTTATGACATGAAAAATCTGATCAAACTCGTTGTCGATAATGGCAATTTTTTTGAAGTCCACCATCATTTTGCTTCGAATATTGTAGTGGGTTTCGCGCGTCTTGCGGGACGCACCGTGGGAATCGTGGGAAATCAACCGGCTCATCTCGCAGGCGTGCTGGACATCAATGCCTCCGTCAAGGGAGCGAGGTTCGTGCGTTTTTGTGACTGCTTTAATATCCCGTTGATTGTTTTCGAAGACGTGCCCGGATTTTTGCCGGGAACGGATCAGGAATTAAACGGCATCATCAAGCATGGCGCCAAACTCCTTTTTGCATTTGCCGAAGCCACGGTCCCGAAAATCACCGTGATTACCAGAAAGTCCTATGGTGGAGCTTATTGTGTGATGGCGAGCAAACATATTCGAACAGATTTTAATTTTGCATATCCCACAGCGGAGATTGCGGTCATGGGGCCGGAAGGAGCCGTGAACATTGTCTATCGGCGAGAACTTGCCAAAACTCCGGATCCTGAGGCTTTGCGCGCACAATTGATAAAAGAGTACAGAGAAAAATTTGCTAATCCTTACATCGCGGCCGAAAGAGGATATATCGATGAAGTCATTGAGCCTCGCATGACCCGCCAACGACTTGTTACCGCGCTTTCCGCGCTAGAAAACAAACGAGATAAAAACCCACCCAAAAAGCATGGCAATATTCCATTGTAAACAAAGTGGCGCGGACGTCCCGTCTGCGCTGCTTGCAGGCGAGACGCCCGCGCTACTTTGATTACATGAAACGAATCTTTATTGCGAATCGCGGTGAGATCGCTGTGCGCGTTATTCGCGCTTGCCGCGAGATGCATTTAACAGCGGTCGTTGGCTATTCGGATGCGGACCGCGCTTCGCTTGCGGTGCGTCTTGCCGATGAAGCTTACCAAATTGGTCCTGCATCTTCCCTGGAAAGTTACCTCAACATTCCACGCTTGATCGAAGTGATGCAAGAGACGCAATGCGACGCGGTTCATCCGGGATACGGTTTCCTTGCGGAGCGCTCCGCCTTTGCGGCGGCTTGCGAGGAAGCGGGCATTACATTCATCGGGCCACGAAGCAAAGTAATCGAAATGATGGGGAACAAAATCCGCGCGCGACTCGCCGTTCACGCTAGTGGAACTCCTGTGGTCCCCGGCACAATGGAGCCTTTAAAAGATATTCATCAGGCTCATCGATTCGCTGAAGGAGCCGGCTTTCCTTTGATGATCAAAGCCGTTGCAGGAGGCGGAGGAAAAGGAATGCGGCTTGCACGCAACAGTATGGAGCTCGAAGAAGGTTTTCGTCTGGCGCAATCGGAAGCCGGATCTGCTTTCGGCGATTCCTCCGTGTATCTCGAAAAAAAGATCGAGAATCCACACCATGTGGAAGTTCAGATCCTGGCCGATCATCAGGGGAACATCATTCACTTAGGGGAACGGGAATGTTCGATTCAAAGACGGCATCAAAAGGTGATTGAAGAAAGCCCGTCCCCTTTCATAAATCAAGGCACTCGCGAAAAAATGACCACCGTGGCTGTCAATGCCGCAAAGGAAATCGGATATACGAATGCAGGCACCATGGAATTTCTTGTAGACGTGGATCAGAACTTCTATTTCTTGGAAATGAACACACGGTTGCAGGTCGAACATCCTGTTACGGAATGCGTCACCGGCGTGGATGTGGTGAAAGAGCAAATTCGCATTGCGGCCGGACAGGCATTGAGCTATTCACAAAAGGATATTTTGTTTCGCGGAGCTGCGATTGAATGCAGGATCTATGCCGAAGATCCGCAAAACAATTTCATGCCATCTCCTGGAAAAATATCCGGACTGCGAATTCCAGGAGGGCCCGGAATCAGAGATGACAGCGGAATCTATGAAGGTTACGAAGTTTCCATTCATTATGATCCGCTTCTTTCGAAACTTGTCGCATGGGGAGAGAACCGGCGGGAAGCGATCGATCGCATGAAGCGGGCCCTCGAAGAGTATCAAGTTCTCGGGATCAAAACAACGATTCCTTTTTATGAGCGAGTTATGAGGGATGCCGTTTTTCTTGAAGGAAATGTCACCACTTCTTTTGTGGATGAAATCCTTTCGCATCCGGAGCAAATCCTGGATCCTCCACTTGAAGAAATAGCGATTGTGGCAGCCGCGATAGCGCAGTTTGAAAGTTTGACAGCAACTCCGCGCGCGCCCCAAGCGACGAACGCCTGGAGATCGTTTGCTCGCATAGAAGGATTGCGATCATGAAATACATTGCGATCCTGAACGGAAAAGAAATTGCAGTCGAGATTACGCGAGAGAAAAGTCGGTACTGTTTGACAATAGAAAACAAAAGTTTTACTGTGGATGCGTTCAGGCCGCGTTCACAGAGCATTGCGATGCTCATTGAAGGTAGATCCCACGAAGTTGGATTGGAGAAGAAAAACGGAAATCTGTTTACTGTTTACTTGTTTAACGGCACCATTGATCTCCAGCTGATTGATGCGAAGAAATTTCAGGCGGCTGAAAGCGTTCGCCCGGCCGGCGCGTCCGGGCCGTTGAAGATTCAAGCGCCAATGCCTGGAAAAATTGTGAAAGTATCTGTGCAGGAGAAAAGCGCTGTAAGGGAAGGAGATTCACTTTTGATCATGGAAGCCATGAAAATGCAAAACGAGCTAAAGGCGCCAAAATCGGGAACGGTTTCCAGAATTCATGTTCGGGAAGGGGAGCCGGTCTCCTTGTCTCAAACCCTGATGATTTTGGAATAAGCAAATGTTTCCATTAGCTGAGCTCTTTCCAATTCTGTCGGAACACTATTCCGAGATTCCTGAAGTGCAGGAGGGGATCGTTCGAATCGCATGGAATTACTGTGTGGGAGAAAAAATCAGGAAAGTCAGTGAGCCGGTCCGTTTTGAGGAAGGAATCCTGCGGGTCCGTGTGACGCAACCGCAATGGCAAGTCACGCTGGATGGCATGAAACCGGAAATCATTGCGCGGATTAATAAGTACGTAAGGAAGAATCTTCTGAAAGATGTCGAGTTCGCGTAAGATGTAGGCGGTTCCGTCTGCGCGCAGGCGAGACGCCCGCTCCACTTTGTTTACAAGACAAGTGCTACAATAACTCCCATGCTTTCTATCGCCAGGGCATTCCAATTTCCTTATTTGCATTTCACAATTGTTTGCCTGATTCTCATTGCGTTCTTTCTGTTTTTCTGGCTGAAGCGTTTCGGGTTGTGGTGGGATCAATATCGTAGAAAAAGAAATCCACCTGCCCCTTATGATCCCCGGTTGTACAAATGGTATTCGCATGCGATTCAATTCTGGTCCGTTATGTTGTTCTTTGGACTTCTGCTGTTGGTGCTTTCCTTTTATCTTGCGGGATTTCAATTTGTCGGCAAGAAAGTGGGCATACAGGGCCTCATGACGCGTGCGGGCAACAGCGTGGATTTCGTTGGTTCAGACGGCCGGAGAGTGCAGGCGCATGTGAAAGGTCCGCAGACGGCCGCAGCCGGAATCTTTTTGCGCTTTCCGGATTGGATGGATGTGCTTGGCCTTCGCACGTACCATCGAATGGTAACCTTTCGCGGAAATCAGGAAACAGATTTCCATTATGGTAAAAAACCCGATGCGCAATGGATGCAAAAATATGTGAACGATCCGGTCCTTCTTTTTCTGTATAAGTACCGTGACTCAAACCCCGTCATGAATGTTTTCTACACCGAATCGGTCTATTTCAGTGGAAACAAGAAGCGGGTGATCATTACGAATCAGGGATATATCATTCAGTAGATGCGTGCATTGCTTGTTCGTCCCTGGATTCATGACTTTTCTGCGTACGATCTTTGGATCCAACCACTCGGATTGCTCTATCTCGCCGGGGTGCTTGCTCAAAACGGCTTCGATCTGGATTATGTGGATTGTCTGGAAAAACGTTTTGAGCACAAACCTGATGGACGCGCAAAATTTGCGAAGAAAATCATTCCCACACCGGA
Source organism: bacterium (assembly GCA_022616075.1). Classification (NCBI taxonomy): domain Bacteria; species bacterium. The sequence goes on along the minus strand of JAKEFK010000038.1, from coordinate 2,487 downwards.
ACCATTGAAAGGAATTCTGCGCCACTACAGACGCTTTGGTATTTCCCCGGATGAATTTCATGAGCGGCTGAAGGGATTGCAAAACCCGGATGTGATTCTGGTGACCTCCGGAATGACCTACTGGTATCCCGGCATCCAGGAAACGATTCGAAATCTGCGCGAGGCTTATCCGGAAACGAAGATCTTACTGGGAGGCATCTATGCCACTTTGATGCTGCATCATGCCCGGTTGCATGCAGGGGCCGATGTCGTTGTCGCGGGGGAATTTGAGAACCAAATTGTGGATTTCTTGAATAATTTGCAGAGGGCGGCCGTCCCTGGCCGCCAGGCGGGCGCGGAGGCCCGCTCCCCGAAGTTCAGTCTTCACGATTACCCGTGGCCTGCCTGGCATTTAACAGGCGAAAAACGATACCGTGTTTTGATGACTTCCCGTGGGTGTCCTTACCGGTGCACCTTTTGCGCTTCCGACGTTCTGAATGACCAGAAGTTTCAGCAACGGAATGTGGACAACGTGCTGGCAGAACTGGAAAAGTACTATTTTGAAGACCATATTGAGCATTTCGTTTTCTATGACGATGCGTTGTTGATCCATCACAAAAAACATTTGCAGCCTTTGCTCGAAAAAGTCATCGCGCGTGGAATCCAGGCAAAATTCCACACACCAAATGGTCTGAATGCGCGAGAAATCGATGGACGTCTGGCGGAGCTCATGTACACAAGCGGTTTCAAGACTATCCGTTTGTCTTTGGAATCCGTGAATCCTGACATTCAGAAGGTGCAGGCAAACAATAAAGTGACGAATCAACTTTTTGAGAACGCGATCAATAACCTATACCGGGCGGGTTACGTCGCGGGAGACGTCGAATGTTATTTGATTCAGGGTTTGCCCGATCAGAAAATGGAGGATGTCCTCAACAGCCTCGAATTTGCCGCCGGTCTTGGAGTGATCGCGCGTCTGGCAACTTTTTCCCCGATTCCTGGCACCCCGGAAGCCGAGGTTGCGCGCAAAAAAATTGGCGATCATTTTCTGGTCGAACCACTTCTTCAAAATCATTCCTATTTTCCATTGAAGAATACACGGATGACGGAACAAGATTTGCAATACATCAAGGATCTTTGTAATTCGAACAATGAAAGAATTAGAGCGCGAGGAATTGCCTCATGACTTCAAAACCTGCTGAAATTCGGGAACTCATCAAAGAAGCGGGTGAGCTTGAAACGGAAGTCATGCCGCCGTCTTCCGCAATGCCCCCCATTGCAATTCCGGAAATTCCCATCAAACGGGTTTTCTTGTTTCTCCTCTCCTTTTACTTTCTCATCGTTGCCGTGCGTCTCGTCTTTCTCGAAGGTCCCTCTTTCATAGGGACTTTAAGGAATATCGGGAAACAGGGTTTTCAAGTTCCGGCGAGTCCCACAGTTCTCTATGGCTATTTCATTTACATGTGTGTTGCCTGCCAGTTTTTTCCTATTCCCACGCTTCCACCGATTGCTTTCACAGCCAAAGTCTTCCATCCTGTTCTGGTGGCTTTTGTTGGCGCGATCGGCACCTGTGTCGCCAACCTCAATGATTATGTGATTCTTGGCTGGTTGTTTCGCCATAATAAAGTCAAAAAAATTCGTGATATCAGCACTTACAAAAAGCTGCTCTCGTTTTTTGACCGCTACGCATTCGTCACACTATCGGCTGCATCTTTTCTTCCCATTCCTGTCGACGTGATCCGTCTGCTGGCCATTTCCCGCGCTTATTCCTTTCTCAAATATGTGGCTGCCGCGTTTGTGGGCCGTTTTCCGCGTTATCTGATCATTGCCTATCTGGGAAAGGAGCTTCCAGCAAAGTACATCCTTGTGATATTCCTGATCACCGTGTTGCCTGCTGCTGTGAAGTTCGTTTCTGATATCATTAAAAAAAGGAGAAGGGCGTGATTGGATGGTTCTTTCGTAATGTAATTTTCTGGCATTATGAGCGTGGATCCTGGCAATGGGACGTTTCATGTCTGATCTTTCTTATGGTTATTTTTGCTACACCGTCCGATTTTCTCGAGCAATACACCGGAAACCCCCTCGATCCGACGGAGATACATCAGCGGCTTCTTGCCTTTTTTGGATCTTTTTAGACCTAGTTCGCCTTATCCTTCCCAACAAAAAATCCTCCAAAATCTCGTAAGAAAATCTTGAAAAATGTGCCCCATTTCGCTTGACATATCACACACGATTCTTATTATTGTCGTTCACCCAGCAATCCTATTGTAGCGTAAGTTGCGTCAGAACGGCTCGTGTCGCAGTTTTCACCCCGTTTTTCACCACCCCAAATAAAACTAAATCGAGGTTTCAAGAAAAAAACATGAAGAAAGGACTGCTTATTCTGTGTCTGCTCTTGGGAGCTTTTGGTTTGGCGCATGCGCCTATTATCAGAATGGTGGAGGGAAGTTCGAAAAACACTGCTAATGCTGTTGAATCTCAATCCATAAAGTCACACGTCGTCGAAGG
>JAKEFK010000037.1 GCA_022616075.1 bacterium | reverse complement strand
TTCGTGCGAACAGCACTTCAACCAGGCGGACATTCTAAATCTAATCGTTGTGTTCTGTGGTGGCATAAGACTCTTCGATCACTAGGTTAATAGGTCTTTTGAGTTTATATTTTCGATTTGACTCAATCCAGTTTTCGGGAATTGTCCGGTTTGGCTTATCAAAATTGGTATCTGTGAACGCAGGTAACACACCATAGGACTTGGCGAAAACCACAATCAGACAGGGGGCCTTCTCGAGAAAGGGTTTGTTTTGGTCGGTTCCCAAGGGAGCCAATGCATCCAAACCATTCTTGTGGCGCCCGTGTCTGGTAGAATTCTCTCTCTTCGATTTCGGCTGCCTCTCGAATTTGCTTTTTGATATTCGGCTCAGTAACCGCAAAATACGTCCATAATCCCGCAGCAGAACCGATGAGCATCCCCCAGAAAGCTCCGTGCCGGCTTGCGCTTTTCCAGGAGGGGGGGTGTACACGACCAAGCCTTTAACCTACAAATTTGGGAACAATACTGTAACTTCAAATCCCGACGCAAACGGTTTTTCCGATCTGCCTGTGACAGTTATTTCCTATGCCGCTGCGAGATTATCTTTGATCGACACGCTCTGCAGTCCAGTTGAGTAGGACGGTGATGGGTGATGAAGTCCGGTTTTCCACGACTTGATTGATCAGGAAACGTTGTCCATCAGGATGAACAACGTAGTGGTTCCGATAACTGATCAAGGATATGGAGGGAACCAACGTTTCGAAGAGTTCGACAGGAACGCTGGGGGCAAATGTAGAGCCGCTTACAAGTTCCACCGACATAAGCTTGAACTTCGGGCTAATGTAGAACAGCTCTTTACTGTCTCCCCGCCAGTTAGGCATATCTCCTCCATCTGTAGAGATCTGCCATTTGCTACCAGGGGTTGGAAAAGATTGAATATACACTTGCGCTTCTCCCGATTCATCTGAAACATAAGCGATCCACTTGCCGTCCGGAGATATTTGCGCATGGCTTTCATTGAACGGCGTCTGCAAAAAGGGAACCGGTTTTTGGTTCCCGGTGGCAGCTAAGAGGTAAAGATCCATCTTCGTTTTCGGATCCGTATTTTCAAAAACGATCCATCGCCCGTCCGGAGACCAATCATCCACCCACTTTGCAACATTCGACTTGAATAATAGCTCCTTCTCACCTGCTCCACTGGCGAGCTTTTGATACAAATCTTCTTGACCCTCCTTGTTAGACGAAAACACAATCCTGGTCCCGTCCGGGGACCAGGTGGGAACGTTATCGTCAGCGTCATCGAAAGTGAATCTGGAAACGACACCTCTTGCGGTTTCTATCAGATAAATATCTGCAGCTCCAATTTTAGAGTCCTGAATCCAAACCGCGACTCGTTTTCCATCCGGCGACAGATCTGGCTCATAGTAGGCCCCGGGAGGGCCAATTGCGCCAAGATCCTTTCCATTCCTGTCAAACCATTTGAGTTGCCTGCTGATCAGCGTGATCGGGCTGAAGGCAATGACACCATTTTGGGAAACTGAAAAATTTGCATAACCGGTAGGACCAGCCCACGCATACTGCCCAACATTTTCAGCGACGCGAACAAGCTCTCCGGAGAGTTCCAGCTTTTTTGAATCGAATCGCCGGCAAATCAGCGAAGCTGATTGAACATAGAATAAGTAACCCGGGGCAGCATATTCAGCTTTCCCACTGGCGGTAAGAAGGAAATTCCGTTCTTTAGAATCAAGTGATCCAAGAAAAATACCCTGGGTTTCCGCCTTTCCGGAGTACACGTAATACAAAAAACGGCGGCCATCAGGCAAGAAGTGGGGAAAGCGGTGGCTGGTCTCACCGCGTGGCACATCTAGAGTTGTTATGGGCTTAGAAACTCCCCCTGTTACAGGGATGTTGTACAGGCCCGCTCCAAAGTCGGGGGCAAAAAGAATCACGCCACTCGGACTCCAGCTCCCACCTCCGGCGATACTTACATCTGACAATACTTGAGGACTTCCGCCCGATATGTCGATTATTTTAAGTTTTCGATCAGCGAAAAAACCGATTGAACGATTGTCCGGAGACCAGAAAGGAAAACTGGCTCCTTCTGTTCCGCCTAATTCATGAAGGGCGACAGAATCCATATGGCGGATCCAGATTGAACTGTTTTTCCCTTCAGAGGCGGCAGCAATAAAAGCCAACATGCGTCCATCAGGAGAAACCGCCAACATGTCGGATGTTTCCGTCTGTTCGTGAGCGTCTGTACTCACCGTCCGCATAATCGTAAACCGAACCGGAAGCTTTTCCTGATCCGAAACTCGAAAATACGCAATTGCAAACACCAGGCTTGCAATAAGGAAAATTCCCGCAGTCACCCATGCGGCGACATTCCAGTTTCTTCGATCAGTAGTCGCCGGCGCCAAAGCTCCAGTCTGGGAGCCAGCATCCGCCATCCATTTTAGTTCAAGCTGCAGATCATGCGCTGTTTGCCATCGATCTTCCGGATCCTTTGCCAGACAAGTCCTCACAACACGATACAATGCAGGCGGTGACATATGCTGGATCGTTGAGATCGCAGCAGGCTCATCTCTTAAAATTGCTGAAATCAAGTTCACCTGGCTGTTCCCTTCGAAAGCGCGTTTGCCGGTGGCCATTTCGTAAAGTAGCGCGCCAAAAGCAAAGATGTCTGTGCGTGCATCTGCTTCCTTTCCTTGTAGCTGTTCAGGCGCCATGTATGCAAGGGTTCCCAGGATTGTGCCCTCCGCCGTTAATGGCTGGCTGGCTGTAGGAAGAGCGGAATCTCCGGTTTGGCGGATCAGAGGAGCTTCTTTTCGCGCGAGTCCGAAATCCAGAAGTTTGGCACCGGATTTCGTGAGCATGATGTTTCCGGGTTTTAAATCGCGATGTATGACGCCATGCCGGTGTGCTTTGTCTAGCGCATCCGCAATGTGGATCGAATACTTTAGTAATTCGGACGTGCTCAGTGGCCCTCTAACTAACCGTGACTGCAGCGTTTCTCCTTCAATGAATTCCATCACAAGGTAATCAATCTCGTTCTGCCGGCCGATATCATGAACTGTGCAAATGTGGGGATGATTCAAGCTTGAAACTGTACGTGCTTCGCGTTCAAATCGTTGTTTCAGAGTTGAATTTGCTGAAAGATGTACAGGAAGAATCTTAATCGCCACGAGCCGGTCCAGGCGCGTGTCTTTCGCCCGATACACTTCACCCATCCCTCCTGCCCCAATTTGAGAGAGAATCTCGTAAGGGCCAAGAAATGTGCCCGAAGGAAGGCTCGAAACCATAAGAAACTAATTATAGTACTGCCGCCATCAAGTTCGGGACAGCGACTTTGCCAACAATGCCGATCGAAAGAAAAAACGGAATAGAAAGGGAGTCTGATAGGCACGTCTGCGCATCAAGCTTACTCACTGAGTCAGCTTGCTTTTCACATGATCGAGCCAGCTTAGGATGATGTGCAGTTCGACAGGCTGCTGCTCTTCTGCTGGCTTGATCGCAAGAAACCTGCCGTCAGGCGCAATATCATATTCGATGCTGTGGTCCGCCACAACGGAAATGAGCCCTGGTGCCGTCTCACAACCGTTTTTCGCGATTTCCACAGGCTACACTACTGGCGGGCTTTTTGGTAATACAATTTGCCAAGAGCGGCGTAGCCGAAGGAATCGTTACGTTTTGACTGAGTCCTTTGTTCCATTAAACGAATCGATGAGTCAATCGGATTGGTGGCCGATGTTTTGCTCAGTGCAAACAGATTGGCCTGCGCTAATAACAGGGGAATCATCACAAAAGCGAACTGTTGAAGAAACTTGATCATGATAAACCTCATGATTCTGGGGCGACGTTCAATCGCCCCAGAAAAATGTCCTTAAGATCAGTTAGCTGCTTGAAGATACGGAAAAGTATTGGAGAATGTTGAATCGTTCGCGACGCAGTCAGAGGTGACTGCGGAGTTGGTAACGATACCAAGCTCAATATCGATTACATCATCTGCCAATTTGCGTCCGTTCAAGAAGCCTGATGTGGAAGAAGTATCAACCGTGAGAATATCAGGCAGAAGAATGCCAGCCAATATGTTTACAACCGGATCGTTCCCGTAAAAGATCTGCAACGTATCAACAACTTCACCGCGAAAATCACGCTGATCGCGGCGCGGTTTTCCAGCGTTGAAGGCGTTTTTCTGGGAAGCTTCGTTCGGTTCGAACGGGTTAGCCGGAATGAAAACAGTATTGATAGCAGGGCGGCCCATGCGATCAATCTGAGCATTATTGTGACGCGATGCGAATTCAATGCTCTGTTTGTGGAAAAGATCTTCGGCAACTCGAGGCGATGTCTTCCAATATTCCGGAGCTGGAACAGTGGTTTGGGA
>JAKEFK010000036.1 GCA_022616075.1 bacterium | reverse complement strand
CTGCGACTTTTTCGGTCGCGAGAGATGCTTCCTCAAAAAAACTTACAGGTACTGCAGTGGATCTGGATCTGCTCGATTCAACCGGACTCCACAAACTTTTCTCTGAGATCAAACCCTCCGTGGTTTTCAATCTCGCGGGTTACGGTGTGGATCCAAATGAGCGTGACGAAAGGCTTGCTGAAGAGCTGAACGTAGAACTCCCGCGTAGGATTTGCGAATCGTTAGGCAACGCACTGTTGGTCCATGCTGGAACGGCACTGGAATACGGGACCGCAAGTGGCAATCTATTAGAGGAAACAGAACCGCAGCCAACCACATGGTACGGACAAACAAAACTAGCGGGAACCAAAACGATTCTTGAATCTCCTGTCCTGTCGATCGTCGCGCGATTATTCACCGTTTACGGCCCGGGAGAACATGCCGGACGCTTGCTCCCTTCATTGATAGAAGCAGCACAAAACAAAACGGCAATCGATCTAACGGCAGGAACGCAGAAGCGGGACTTTACTTATGTCGAAGATGTCGCCGAAGGATTCATTCGCTTAGCCGATCTGCGTCCGGAACGAAACACGCTGGTCAATCTGGCTACAGGCAAATTGCACTCCGTTAGAGAATTCATAGAAACTGCAGCACGAGTTTTGCATATTCCGCAAGAACATTTGCATTTCGGGAAATTGCCGGTGCGTGGAACCGAAATGGCGCATGAAGATGTGAGTACAGAACGCCTGCGGAAGCTGATACAATGGACTCCCTCCACATCGATTGAAGTTGGAATTCGAAAGACGATGAGTTTTCTGGAGTCGTTATCAAATGAGCAGTCCCCCTGATGTTTCGCTGGTGATGCCCTGTTACAACGAAGAGAAGGTGCTTCCACTCAGTGTTCCACCTATGGTGGAAGTATTTGGCAAGGAGGGTGTTTCGCTGGAGCTTGTCCTTGTGGACAACGGCTCGCGAGATCAAACCTCAGCTGTCATTGACGATTTCATAGCGCAGGGTCTGCCCGTTGTGAAAGCGGTTGTCCCGGTCAATCAAGGTTTTGGTTTTGGAATTCTGACAGGTTTTGCAAAATGCACAGGACAATATGTCGGTTATCTCTGCGCGGATGGACAGGTGAGAGCTGAAGATGTGCTTCGCATCTACCGGGCTGCCGTTGCGTCCTCTTCACCCGCAATGGCAAAAGTCCGCCGCAGGTTCCGCCAGGACAACTGGATACGCAAATTGATTTCTGTCTTCTACAACGGGGCGATGCTCCTTCTTTTTCCAGGAATCTCAACGCTGGATGTAAATGGCAATCCCAAAATTGTCTCCGCAGAAGTATTAAAGAGGATCGCGCCTTCTTCCCACGATTGGTTTCTGGATGCTGAATTCATGTTGAAGGCCCGGCATTTAAAGCTCAACGTGATCGAAATCAATGTTCCCGGTCAACTGCGCCAGGCCGGCAAATCCCACGTAAGAATGAGGACAGTCGTTGAATTCATGAGAAATATTCTGCGCGCGCGATTCGGGAAAGATTGGACGACCTGGGCGGCAAATATCTCCCCTTCATTTATTCAACCCCCACCTAGCCTCCCCCTTGATAAGGGGGAGGAACCTGTAACTGAAACAACTTCACGCTGAACATCAGTGAGCCACCGGAAAAGAAAAAGCTGTCGCGCTTGCGATGGAACACAATTCCATCTCGTTTTACCGATGGGAGAGATGCCGCTAGCAAATTCTTTCCTGAAAAGCCCGGAAGAGTTTGCCGCCGAACAATTTTATCCGCTCGATCTGTATTTCTGTGAAAACTGCTCGCTGGTTCAGCTGCTGGACGTCATCGATCCGGAAGTTCTGTTTCGAAACTATATTTATGTTACCGGCACGTCCGAAACAATGGCGGCTCACAACCGCAACTACGCAGAATCTGTGATCGAATCGGGCAAACTTGAACCGAAGGATCTGGTTGTTGAGATTGCAAGCAACGACGGAACACTCCTGAATTTCTTTCGATTGCAGGGTTTCCGGATTCTTGGAGTCGAACCCGCTGAAAATATAAGCAGGCTGGCTCGTGAAAACGGGATTCCAACGATCAATGACTTTTTTAATTCTTCCTGCGCAGAAAGAATTCTGAGCTCAAATGGACCGGCACGTGTGGTCCTCGCAAATAACGTGCTGGCGCATGTCGATGACACGGTGGGTTTTTTGAAAGGTTGCCGGACGTTACTTACAGAGAATGGCTTCGTTGTGCTCGAGGTTCCTTACCTGCGAGAATTGCTGCAAAATCTTGAATATGATACGGTCTACCACGAACACCTGTGCTATTTCAGTATTACCACTCTGATGCGTCTCTGTGAGCGAGTAAATCTGGGAATCTTCCGCATGGATTTTGTCCCCGTTCATGGGGGTTCCCTCCGGATGTTTGCGGCCCCCGGGATCGATCATTCTAATTCTGTAGTAATGCTGGCGGCGGATGAGGAGAAGCTCGATATGACAAGACGGCGCCGCTATGAGTCATTTGCGGACAAGGTTCAACAGCACCGGACAGAGCTTCGTAGTTTACTCGAACGGTTCAAGTCGGATGGAAGAAACGTCGTAGCTTACGGCGCGCCGGCGAAAGGAAATACATTGTTAAATTATTGCGACATAGGAACAGATCTCGTTTCGCATACTGTCGATAAGAGTCCGCTAAAAGTCGGACGGTACACGCCCGGCAAACATCTCCCTGTTCGTGCGGTCGGCTCCCTTCTGGAGGAACAACCGGATTATGTACTTTTGCTGGCATGGAACTTCGCAAACGAAATCATGCAACAGCAGCAGGAATACAGCAGACGCGGCGGCCGTTTCATACTTCCGCTTCCTCGGCCTGAGGTCATAAATGAGATTCCTCCCCCTTATCAAAGGGGAGGTAAGGTGGGGGCTGAATAAATGAAAGTGATTGTTCTGGCCGGCGGACGCGGCACTCGCATCTCAGAAGAGAGCAATACTCGCCCGAAACCCCTTGTGGAAGTCGGAGGTAAACCACTCCTATGGCATATTCTGAACATTTATTCTGCCCACGGCTTCAAAGAATTTCTCATCGCGTGCGGTTATAAAGGGGAAATGATCAAGGAATATTTCCATAACTTTCAATGGCAACGGGTTGATGTGATTGATACAGGACTGGATACGATGACCGGTGGAAGAATGTTGAAGCTGAGATCCTGGATTGAAAACGAAACCTTCCTGATGACCTATGGAGACGGAGTCGCGAATGTTGATATTCAGGCACTGGTGGCATTTCATCGATCCCATGGAAAGCTTGTTACGGTGACGGCCGTCCATCCACCCGCTCGTTTTGGAGAACTTCATCTGGATGGAAATCTTGTGCAAAAATTTTCCGAGAAACCGCAGACGCATGAGGGATGGATCAACGGAGGATTCTTCGTTCTGGAACCGGAAGTTCTTAGCTATATCGCAGGTGACGAAACAAGCTTCGAACGGGAACCGATGGAACACATCGCGCGCGACCAGCAAATGATGGCTTTTCGGCATGATGGTTTCTGGCAACCGGTCGATACTCTCCGTGAAAAAGAACTGCTCGATCATCTTTGGGAGAGCGGCAATGCTCCGTGGAAAATATGGTAATGAGCTGACTTGTAATTGCATATGAATTTTTGGGAACATCGAAATGTTTTTGTAACAGGCGCGACCGGTTTGCTCGGTTCCTGGCTTGTAGAAGAATTGTTGAACCGGAGCGCGAACGTAATTTGCTTGATGCGCGATTGGGTTCCCGTGAGCCGGCTACTGGAAGCGGACTTGATCGGCAAATGCACCGTTGTGCGCGGAGAACTGGAAGATCAGGACTTGGTTCTGAGAACCCTAAATGAATACGAAGTCGATTCGATCTTTCATCTGGGCGCGCAGACAATTGTTGGAACCGCGAACCGCTCTCCCATTTCCACCTTCGAATCCAACATTCGCGGCACGTGGAGCGTCCTGGAAGCATGCCGGCTCTGTTCGAATAAAGTAGAGCGCGTGATAGTCGCTTCCAGCGACAAAGCTTACGGTCCAAGCGAAACACTTCCGTACACCGAAGACTCGCCGTTGCAGGGCCGTTATCCGTACGATGTGAGTAAATCATGCGCGGATCTGATTGCTGTATCTTACTTTTTTACCTATCGCATACCGGTGGCGATTACGCGTTGCGGAAATCTTTATGGCGGAGGCGATCTAAACTTTAACAGACTTGTGCCCGGCACGATCCGTGCGGTTTTGAAAAATGAATCGCCGGTCATTCGAAGCGATGGAAAACTGATCCGCGATTACTTCTACGTGCGCGACGCCGTGGAAGCCTACTTGATGCTCGCGGAACGACTTTCAGGAGCAGAGCTCGCAGGCGAAGCATTCAATTTTGGAAACGAATCGCCCATGAGGGTTCTGGAATTAGTAAAGGAAATCCTTCAATTGATGGGAGCCACGCACCTTCAACCAACGATTCTGGATCAAGTCGTCCACGAAATTCCCGCCCAGTACCTCGATTGTGCCAAAGCCCGCAACATTTTGAACTGGAAACCGAAATTCTCGCTGCAGGACGGCCTGCTCGAAACCATCGAGTGGTATAAAAAGAAGAGTTAAGGGTTCAAGGACTTCCCAGCCTCTTTAAATTTTTCCACCAATTCCTTCATCGTTATGCGAGGAATGTTTGAATCGTCCGTTTTCTTACGCGCGGCGTGTTGGCGAGAGTCGAGGCAATGGAGACTCGTTTCACGCGGTAGAGCAGTCTTCGCGGAAACGCCAGATCCGATAAGTCCACCGCGGAAAGCCAGCTTGGACCACTGATTCCTCCCTTTCAATCTACTGTAACGTCCGTCTTGATTTGTATCCTCAAAAACACTGGAATTTAAAAAACCGTCGTTATTCCAATTGACATTCGATGTCGCGTTAAATGTCGTGAACTGATCGTAACTCGAACCGTTCCACGAAAACCAGGTTGTTCCATAAACTCCGGCGGAATCAGATGCTCCACTTCCGAGACCGTTAAATTCATTCAGACTATTTTCATTTAGAGTCGGCAATTTCTGGCGTGAATAGTCATAAATAAGATAACGTGTTCCATCCAAAGCGGTGTACGGGATACCATCCACCTGAAAGGAGTAATTCAATATACTCAAAAGATTTGGTTTGTAATTGCTGTGATTGTTACCGCCATGTTTTAAACCCAGATTGTGTCCGAGTTCATGCGCAAAAGTCCCGGCTTGTGTCCACTTATGTTGTTTTTTCTTGGGATAGTTGTACCAGTAATCTCCGCCAAGCGAAACAATAAAGTCGCTGGCTCCCGCGGTAAATTTTCCAGTATTTCGCGATATCCCGGAACTGCCGCTGGGTTGGCCGAATTCATCACCATAATCGCTAATAAAAAGCGCATAGTGGTGTGTATTCTGTCTTGATGAAGTGAAATAGAGACTCTTCACGACATCAAATTCATCCCAGTTGTAGTTTCCGTTCGCGTTCTTGTATCCAAGAGTGTCAAAATCGACGGCAATCGCATCATCAAAGTCCAGATGGATCCGAATTCCATATGTGCCGTCCGGATTGAGAACCGGCGCGCTGTCAAAGATTGCTTTAACGATCTTGTCAAATCCTTTGCGCGGCTTCAGGCTGCGACCATTCACCACGAACCAGTCGATCTCTACAAAAATATCTTTGTGAATAGGGCTCGAACCGAGCGTTGCTTCTACAGAATCATCCAGCCCGTCCGCATCAGAATCAACCGCAATTGCAAGAACAGGCGTGAAAAGCAAAAGCACAAGAAGTAAACAGCACTGTTTTGTGAAGTTCATGGTCCCCTCTCGTTTTAGATGATGTGTTTCATTCTAAGCCAAAACTGGATTCAACATCTATTTTAACCGCCAAGGCGCCAAGTCCGCCAAGAGATAATCATAGTTCTATCTTGGCGTTTTGGCGTCTTGGCGGTTCAATTATTATTCTTTGTTGATTCCGAGACGCTTCATCATTTTGCGCATACCAAAAGGCGTTACGTTCAGATAATTCGCTGCGCGCGTAATGTTGCCTTGATGGAGTTTCAATGCATGCTGGATGAGCTTGCGCGCGACTTCATCGACGGTTTCATGAAGATGAATCGAAGCTTTTTCAAGATCCGTTTGTATGACTCTCTCCATGTCCTCTTCAATGTTGCGGTCCCGAACTTTTTCAGGAAGCAAATGGAGATCCAGCACTTCCCCCGGATGAGCGAGCGCAACCATGGAGCTGAGAATATTTCGCAATTCACGAACATTGCCCGGATAAGGATAATCATGAAGCGCTGCGAAAAGAGGCTGGCTGATTCCTGGAATGTATTTCCCTTCCTTTTTGGAAAGGGACTGAAGAAGTCCCATGATGAGCAATTCCAGATCCCCTTTGCGGTCTCGCAACGCTGGAATCTGTATCTCAACCGTGGCAATCCGGTGATAGAGATCCTTGCGCAACTTTCCTTTGGAAATAAGCTCTTTGGGATCCAGATTCGTCGCCGCGATCAACCGGAAATCGGAAATGTGCGGTTGATGTTCTCCCACAGGATAAATTTCGTGATCCTCTATCCCCCTCAAAATTTTTGCCTGCAATCCTTCCGGCAAGGAACTCAGTTCATCCAGAAAAAGCGTACCTTGATGAGCGAGAACCATTTTCCCTTTTCTGCGGCTCACATTGGTTGCAACCTTTTCTCCGATTCCAAAAAGTTCCGCTTCAGCCAGGTCCACAGGGATGGCAGCACAATTGACTGCTACAAATGGGCCGTTCGAACGCTTTCCCGATTGATGCAGCGTCTGGGCGAACATTTCTTTGCCAACGCCGGTCTCACCAATCAACAGAACATTCACATCGCTCTCTGCAATCGCCTGCAGTTTCTGAAGAACGTTTTCCATTGCAGGGGACTTGCCCGGAATGAAACCTTCCGGGAACTTCAGTTGTTGAAAGGAGAAAATGTTTTCCTCTTCACCAACCGGCACATGTCCCACGCGATCCGTCTCCGGATCGCGCCGCAGCGATTGAGTTTCGGAGAACTCCAGGGGCTGGACCTCCTGCTGGGCGGATTTCACAGTCAGTTGAATGATGCCCGCCTGAATTACATCGCCTGTTTTGATTGCTGCTTCGGTGATCTGTTTTCCGTTGAGCATCGTTCCGTTTTTGCTTCCCAGATCGCGCAGCATCCACCGGGAAGCCTCCTTCTTGATCGAAAAATGATGACGTGAAACGCCTTTGTATGGCAGGTAGATCGTGTTATCAGGCAACGATCCGCCACGAATTTCCTGAAAATCTTCGCGTAGTGGGAACAAAATGCTTCTGCCGAAGCAATCAGCGATTAAAGTGAGCATATGAAGGTCAAGTTTACTACGGACAGGCTGGAAGCCTGCGGCCCATAATGCAGGTAAGTGCCTGCGCTCCATATGCCTGCGTTTTTTGTAGTGCTAAACTGAAAGGGCCATGCGATTACGTGCATCTCTGGTACTCATTGCGATCTTGTTCACCATACAATGCGCGCGTCCGCCAAAGGAACAGGGCGTTTTTCTACGACCTGATCTGGTGGAGCTGATCGAGCTCGATCCAACATTGCGACTCAATATTCGCTATGCCACCTCCAACAACTTCCTGGGACGACCCGTATACAAACAGGCGCGTGCCTTTCTTCAGCGTCCGGCAGCAGAAGCTCTGACACGCGCTCACCAAAAGCTGAAATCACAGGGTTATGGTTTGCTGATTTTTGACGGTTACCGTCCGTGGTCCGTTACAAAAAAGTTCTGGGATGCCACTCCTTTGGACAAGAAAGAGTTCGTTGCGGACCCACAAAAAGGCTCGCGTCACAACCGCGGCTGCGCCGTGGACCTGACATTGTTCGATCTCAAAACAGGCAAAGAAGTCGAAATGCCGGGTCGCTACGACGAAATGACGGAAAGATCGCACATTAACTATTCAGGAGGTTCAGAAGAATCGAGGCGCTTACGGGATATCCTTCGCGCTGCGATGGAATCGGAAGGTTTTGTCGTGTACGAGCCGGAATGGTGGCATTACGATTATCAGGACTGGCAAAGGTATCCCATACTGAATAAACGGTTTTCAAAAATCGATTGACTGCACTCTGCATCGTTCTTCTTACTCTGCTTGGCGGTGTCGCCTTGTATTTCTCTTACTGCATTCTTAAGCAACAAGAATATCTCGAAACAATCTGTGAAGGACAGACAGGCAAATTCCTGCAAACAACGAATCTCTGGAAGCAGATTCGTAATTCGCGCGGTTCTTATCAGTTTTCCGGTCTTAGTTCACAGCGGAAAGTGATCCTGGAATACTTCTACCGGTGGAGAAAGACATGGGACGTTCAAACCGATGCTGCGCCGGATGAACGTTTGGAAATTCGTTTCCCAGTCATTCAAAAATTCTGGCTCCGGATGATTCTGGATCCGGACCATGAAATGCAAAAAGAAGCTGTCCTTCTCGATATTCCAGAGCTGGATTCCCTTTACATTGTTCATAGCAATCAACCAGAGGCTGCGCGGGAGTTTATATCGAGTCAAGCTGCGCTTGTAGACCTGCGGCGTCTGCCCTATCCCTTTGACCGGCTGGAAATCCATCAAGGCTGCGCGGAGGTCGAGTTCTTTTTCCCTGCACGGCGAAAATTCGACCGCATACACCTGGAAATAGCCGTAGAAGCGCTCGCGCGACTCTTCAGTGAGTATGAAGCGCACAGCAAACTGGTGATTGTAGCAACGTCTTCTCCTGACACACGCTGTCCCTACTGCCGTGAGTTGTTCGCAGAATCCGGTTCGCAAATCAGGAAGTGCGTTGAATGCGGCGCGGATGTGCATGAAAGCTGCTGGAAAGAGAACAGGCAATGCACAACCTGGGGATGCCAATCGACTGTTGCTGCAGAACTGGAACAAAGATAGATGCAAAAAGAACCAAAGCTCAATATCGAAATTCCAAATAATACTCAAAAGACAATTTTCAATTCTCAAACTGTTCCCGGGCGACGTTTGAGAATTTGTTTTTGTGATTTGAAATTTATTTGTTATTTCGGATTTGTGATTTGGTAATTCTGTAAGGCATGAGAATCACAATTTTTTGCGTTGGATCGCGAGGCGATGTGCAGCCCTATGTTGCACTGGGATCCGGATTGCTGAAGGCGGGACATCAAGTCACCATTGGCACTCATTCAACTTTTCAAGAAATGGTGGAGACAGAAGGGTTGCGATTTTCACCGGTGGAAGGGAATCCCAGAGAGATTTTGCAAACAGAAGAAGGAAGAAAATGGATCGAAGCGGACAGCAACCCGTTCAGTTTCTTTGCCGGTTTGATCCGCTTGTCTCTGTCACTTTTTGATTTGCTTGCGCGAGATGCATGGGAAGCCTGCAAGAATGCGGAAGCAATCATCTATTCCCCTTTAGGGCTTTGCACTCATTCCATCGCAGAAAAGCTGAAGATACCCAGTTGTATGGCGCCGCTACAACCGGTTTCACCAACAACTTCCTTTGCTTCCCCCATGTTTCCACCGGTATCATTCGGAAAGTTTTACAATGCACTCACGCATAAAGCAGCATCGCAGCTCATGTGGCAGCCATTTCGAAAAGCGTTCAATCGATGGCGAAGAGAAACGCTCGATCTTCCTCCTTATCCTTTTTGGGGACCGCTTACCGAAATGGGAAAACGAAATGAACCGCTTCTAAATGGTTTTAGTCCGTCAGTCCTTCCACGCCCCTCAGATTGGAGAAGTGAATCCTACGTTACGGGGTACTGGTTTTTAGATCACGGAAACTCATGGGATCCGCCGCAAGATCTTTTGCGATTCCTTTCCGATGGGAAACCGCCGGTTTATATCGGATTTGGAAGCATGAGTGAGCGGGATCCGAAAGGGCTGTCGCAATTGCTCGTTCGTGCTTTGCAGCTATCACAACAACGGGGAATTTTGCTTTCCGGATGGGCGGATCTACCGAAAGAAGATCTGCCTGAAAACGTTTTTGTGATTGATTCTTTGCCCCACGATTGGCTCTTTCCCAGGATGGCTGCGGTTGTGCATCATGGCGGCGCTGGAACGACGGCCGCTGTGTTCCGCGCTGGAGTTCCAAACATCGTCGTTCCCTTCTTTGGTGATCAACATTTCTGGGGAGCTCAGGTGTTTAAGCTGGGCGCCGGTCCAAAACGGATTTCAAGAAAAAAGCTCACCGCAGAATCGCTCGCTCAGGCAATTACACAAGCCGTATCGGATGTAAATCTCCGAAAACAGGCTGAAATCCTTGGTGAAACAATTCGCCTGGAAAATGGTGTGCAGCGCGCCGTTGAAATCCTCGAAACAAAAATTCTCAAATCATGATCCGGAAATTTTGCCTAACGCTGATCGTCGCGTGTTGTTCGCTTTCAGTGTTTGCCGCTGAGATCACGCAAAAAGTCGATCGAATTCTTACGAGGGCAAACATTCATGAGTCGCTGGTAACTGTTAAAGCTCTTACGAAGCTGGGAAAACCGGCTGTGCCATATCTGATAGAAAGGCTGGATACTTACGGGCATCCTTCAATCATCGCTGAGGCTCTTGGAAAAATCGGAGATGAAAATGCGGCACTGGCTCTTGTTGTTTTCTTAAAAAAGCACAACCTCACGGAAAAGAAAGATATTCTCGTGATCAAGACAATTTTCAGAGCGCTCGCCAATCTAAAGGATCCGCGCACGGAAGCCGCGATTCATGAAATTCTCATGAATGAGAAAAACCTTACAGAAGTTCGATTGTATGCAGCGACAACTCTTGTAAAGATCGGATCGGAACCGGCCAGAGGGGAAGCGAGCGAATTCATCATGAGGTCACCTTTATTGACTTCCGGCAGGATTTCTCCGATAGACATGGACATCGCGTATTTCGAGCTCGGCACGAAAGAAGCGATGGACAGATTGTTTCAAGCCTTCCAGGGTGGTCTCGGATACGAACAATTATTCATTGTCGATCTTCTTGCAGAACGGACCACACAGGAGGTGAACGAAATGTTATTGAGGGTTGCGGAAGACAAAGAACATTTTCCGGAAGTTCGTTTGCGAGCTGTCGAAACCCTCGCAACACGCAAAGATGTATCGAAAGAGCGACTATTGAATGTCCTGTACTCTTTGCAAGACGACGTGCCTGTTCAACACCTTATAAAAAAAGTGTCGCGCGGTTCAAAAAAGTAAGTCGTGCGATCCCGCACTCTTTCTTTCCAGGTCCAGCAGATACTGTTTGCGCCACAATCCCCCACCGTATCCCCCGAGTTTGCCATCCTTATTCACGACACGATGGCAGGGGATCACGATAGCGATGCGGTTCTTTCCATTTGCGGTTCCTACTGCCCGTACGGCCGCAGGATCACCAATCGTGCGCGCAAGATTAAAATAGGACCAGGTTTCTCCGTAAGGAATTGTTTTCAAAGCCTGCCAGACTTTTTCTTCAAAAGGTGTTCCGGGCGCATACAAAGGAACGTCGAACTTTTTTCGCTCCCCTTTGAAATATTCTGACAATTCATTTTTGAGCTGTTCCGTATATGGATTCTTACCGGGAGCAACTGCACACTGAAATCTTTTGCGAAGCGTATCAAATTGTTTTTCCAGCATTCTTCGATCGGTGAATTCCAGTAAACAGACGCCTTTTTCGGAAGCGGCTAAAACGAGTGGCCCTAACGGGCTATCCACCCAATCAACGGAAATCAGTTCATCTGATCTGCTTTGTCCAGGGGCTTTGCCAAACAGTTTTCCAAATGCTTCACGAAATCCGCTGTGCGATTCATAACCGCTGTCAAAGGGGACCTCATCCAGAGTGGCCCCTTCCCGAATCAATTGAAATGCGCTTCCCAAGCGTCGCGCCCTGCAATATGCCTGAAAAGTCATCCCGAACCGTTTCAAGAAATAGCGCCTGGCCGTTTCCGGCTCAATCCCCATGCTTTGGAGATCCGAATCCTTAATGCGCTGTTCGGGCGAACCATCGACTTTCGTCAACAACTCGCGAACCCAGTCCGGATGCGCGCCGCCGGCCTCCAACGGTTGACAGCGCAAACAGGGACGGTAACCCGCAAACAACGCTTCCCGGGCGTTCGAGAAATAAGAAAGATTCTCCGGCAATGGCTTTCGTGCTGAGCAGGAAGGCTTGCAAAAAATACCCGTTGTGCGTACTCCGGTGAAGAAAATACCGTCATACGTTGCATCCTTATTCAGGAATGCTGTTTCCATTTCTTTTACAGTGATTGTGTTCATGCCGTCATCATAAAATGTGTGCAAAATCCGCGCTACCGATTTTCCAACATATAATTCTAACCGCCAAGACGCCAGGGCGCCAAGATAAAAATACCTCTATTCTTGACTTGGCGTTCTTGGCGCCTTGGCGGTTAAAATAATCTGATGTTGCCTGCTGGAAAGTGTCTGACCGGTCGCTACGAAATTCTCGGCCTTCTTGGCTCGGGGGGAATGGGGGTTGTTTACCGTGCCCGTGATCTACGACTCGACCGGGATGTAGCCGTCAAAATCCTGCCCCAGCATCTCGCGGAGAATGCAAAGGCTCTTGCTCGTTTTGAACGGGAGGCAAAAGCCCTTGCCTCCTTATCGCATGCAAACATTCTTGCGATTCATGATTTTCAAACCGAGGAAGGTTTCTCCTATGCGGTGATGGAACTACTGGAAGGAGAAACGCTGCATCACCGGCTTTCCACCGAACCTTTAGCGTGGACGCGAGCCTTGCAGATGGGTGCTGCTATCGCCGATGGTTTAACTGCGGCTCATTCACGCGGAGTCGTGCACCGCGATTTGAAACCGGAAAACGTTTTCCTGACCAGCGATGGCGGCATTAAGATTCTGGATTTTGGCCTGGCAGAAATCTCACCTCCGGCACAAATGACAGAACAAAGTTCGGCGCCAACCGAAGCCACGACGGATCCAGGAACGATCGTAGGAACGATGCATTATATGTCCCCGGAACAGCTCCGCGGATTGGATGTGGACGCCAGAGCGGACATATTTGCGCTGGGTTGCATCCTGTATGAAATGCTGACCGGGAAACGTCCGTTCAGTCGCAGCACACAAATAGAAACTGCCGCCTCAATTCTCAAAGAAGATCCACCTGATTTTCTATTTCAGGATCACAATACGCCGGTAGAGACGAGCCAGATTATTTTGCATTGCCTGGAAAAAGATCCGAAGAATCGTTTCCAAACAGCGCGCGATTTATCCTTTGCCTTGCGCGCGCTGATGAGCCAATCGGGCACTGTCCGCATGGGCATTGCAAAACAAAAAAAGCGGCGCTCCGCGCGCAGAGCAATCCAATCCATCGCGGTGTTGCCTCTGGATCACACCGGCGAAAGTTCCAGCACCGAATATTTGAGCGACGGTATCACAGAAAGTCTCATTAACAGTCTTTCCCAGCTCCCTAAACTTCGCGTGATGGCCCGAAGCACCGTCTTTCGCTACAAAGGCCAACGGATTGATCCCGTGAAGATCGGTCAGGAGCTGGATGTTGCCGCAGTTCTCACGGGCAGAATCGTTCAGCGCGGAGAAGTGCTGAGCATCCAGGCTGAGCTCGTGGATGTCAGTGATGGCTCGCAATTATGGGGAGAACAGTACACGCAAAAGTACTCCGATATTCTCGCGCTGCAGGAGGAAATCTCGCGGGAGATTTCCGGCAAATTGCGGTTGCGAATTACGGGAGAAGCAAAGGATCGTCTATCGAAACGCTACACGGAAAGCACGGAAGCTTACGAACGCTATGTGAAAGGACGGTATTACTGGAGTAGAAGAACGGGAGAAGGACTTAAGAAAGCGATCGAATATTTTCATCAGGCGATCGAAAAGGACCCTTCCTATGCTCTCGCGTATGCAGGAATTGCCGATTCCTATAATCTGCTAAGCGCGTATGGCGCGCTTTCTCCGAAAGAATCTGTTCCGTTTGCCAAACAAGCAGCGATGCGGGCGCTCGAACTCGATTCGGATGTTGCGGAAGGACACGAGGCACTGGCTCATGTGAAGATGCTCTACGACTGGGATTGGGCTGGCGCGGAATCGGAATTCAAAAAAGCGATTGAGCTGAATCCAAATTACGCGCTCGCTCACCAACGATACGCAATTCAGCTGGCAACTCTGGGACGCATCAAGGAGGCTACAGGAGAAATCAAACGGGCGCAGCAAATCGATCCACTCTCCTTGATTATCAATACGGATGCTGCCCTGATTCTTTATCTGCAGGGCCTTTATACGGAAGCGATGGATCAATGCTACAAGACACTGGAGCTGGACCCGAATTTTTCCGTCGCGCATTTTCAGCTGGGACTGATTTTTGAACAGCTCAAAAGATTCGACGAAGCAATTGAAGCCTTCGGTCGCGGAGTTACTCTATCCGCTGACCGGTCTTTTTTGACGGCGCCCGCATACACCTATGCTGTTTGGGGAAAAGAGGAGCAAGCCCGAAAAATGTTGAATGCTGTTCTGCAATTATCCGAACACCGCTACGTTTCGCCCTACAGGATCGCGATCGTCCATAGCGGTTTGAATGAAACGGAAAAAGCATTCGAATGGCTGATGAAGGCTTACCACGAGCGTTCCGTGTGGCTCATTCATCTGCATCTAAGGGTGGATCCACGTCTGAAAAATTTGCACTCCGATCCGCGTTTCCAGGAAATCCTGCGGCTGATGAATTTTTAGTTTTAACCGCCAAAGCGCCAAGAACGCCAAGAAATATAAAATCGTTTTTTACCGAACTTGGCGTCTTGGCGCCTTGGCGGTTTTTATCACGCTGGGACAAGCACGGTGCCTGCTATACGATCCTGAAGACTCCGATGGGGATACACGATGGCATAAACGATTCCTGCGAGAGTCAAGGCAATGAATCCGCTATAGAAATAAATGCCGGCTGGCGGACGGACGGAAACGAACTCCATGATACCGGGATTAAACATCAACACCGGAAGCCATGAAAGAAAGGAACGGAAGAAAGAGCGAAAGTGCCCCACTCGCTCTCCCTGTATCGTTTGCAAAGAAATTCCCATTAGAGTAAACAAGAACGGACGGCGTAACAGAAAAGCGATGGGGATGGAAAAGAAAGAAAAAAAGGAAATACCGGTGACAACAGGAAAAACGTAGGTGTGCCATGGCCGGTCAGTCGGTTTTCGTTCCCCGGAAAACAGCTTGAACACGGCTGGCTTCAGGTCCGCGATCTGTCTTGCTTCCTGATATTCCTCAATCGTTACACGCGGATGCTTCCGTAGAATGGATTCCAATTGTGATTTTTCAGCTGGCTCTAGACGCAATTCATACATGGAAGGACTGGAAGAAAATTTCAAATATTCCGAATAGCAGTAAGCCAGGGTTTTTTCTATTGCTTCCGTTCGTTTCGGATCCTGCAATCCATTCAGTGTTTTCAGATGTTCTCCCGCGTTTGTCAGGTCCAGGAGCCATACGGGCATCAAGAGTACGAATAAACCTATTCCGATAATGAGAATTAGAAACGGGAAAATGGGAAGCGACAGTGTGGCAAAACGTTTCCACCTGTTGATTTCAGCCGGTCCGGTCAACTGCTGCAATTCCTCGTGCACGGTTCGTGGCGATTCATAATTTTTCTCGCGGCAAAGTCTCTGAATGAACCGTCTGCTGGATTCTGGAGCAGGTACTTGTGGCGTTCTTCCATTCAGAGATTCAAAGGACACAACCTTGCCAGTAAGTCCAAAAAGCAGAACCTGATGAAGAAAATCCTTCCAACGTTCCGTTGTTGTTGTTCCTGATTCTTGCGGCAATGAGATCGGAAAGTCGAGCAGTTTTGTATTGCCGAATCCATCGACCCATAAATGGTGCAGGCTAATCTGTTTGGAAAAATGCTGGTCCTGAAACAGCGCTTCGAGTTCGGCGGCGGATCCTTCCATTACAGAGCGAACTTCCGGCCAAGACAACTTTCCCTTAGATTCTACCCATTCCCGAAAACCTGTCCCGCCTGGAACTTCGAAAACATCCCAGTTGCCATCCTGCTTGCGATGCCCCTGGATCCATCGCAGCCTGCCACTCCTGAAGACGGATAAATGATCCGCCTTGAGCGGCTGATCTTCAGCAGTGTATGCATGAATCCAAACATCGCGCTTCAGAATTTCATCGTGTCCGGCAAACAGTTGTTCATTTTGATTTTCCCAGAGCAAAGTTGTTGCGCGATAAGGTCCAAACATTTGAGAAACCTTTCGTTGTATGGAAGGAGGCAAATGCGGAACAGAAATACGATTCTTTTCCGGAACAGCCATCACCCGAGTTTTGCTCAGGATTTCATGGAGGCCTGCAAATCCATTTCTACGGCGCATCGTTGCAAGGATCGCTATCCAGCCGGCGCTGAAAACCGCGTCGGAAGTTTGCGAAGCGGGTAATATCAGTTTGGCGAATGGCAGGACGGAGGTAATCAGCACAAAGAAAATTGTGCGAAAAAAGGCAGCATTCCAGGAGAGAGGCGTTCCCTGGTTGCTGACGACTCTCAATCGGAAAAGCTGTTTTCCGGGCGTTCTTCCCCAAAGTTTTTCAAACAGGAGAAAATACAAAAAAGACAAAACCGGATTCAAAAAAGAGTACTGATGAGCACTCATGCTCCAGAGCCCTGCGAGTAAACCAAAAGGAAAGAGAATGATTAAATCAATGATGTGGGCCAGAAAACGCTTCCCGAGGCTACTTGTTTTCAATCCGCTCGATGAATAAGGAATCAAAACGGCGCGAAACGCAGTGTAGCTGGGATACCGCATTCCGGGATCCTTCGAAAGCGCTCGAAGGATCACTTTCTCCAAACCGCCCGGCACATCGCGTCGTTTCTGCGTAAGCGGAGGTGGTGGGTCGGCAACAATACGGGCCAGAACTTCCGCCGCGTGCTTGCCTTCAAAGGGCGGCGCGCCGTTAAGAATCGCATAAAGCGTCGCAGCCAGAGAATAGAGATCGGACCGAAAATCGAGATCCTGTCCGCGAATCTGTTCCGGAGAAGCGTAGCTTGGCGTACCCAAAAATGTACCGGTAACGGTAAGTTTGGTGTCGGATTCGAGCGTTTTCGAGAGCCCGAAATCACCAATTTTTATGTTTCCATTTTCATCCAGAAAACAATTCGAAGGTTTGATATCCCGGTGAATAATCCCTGCGAGCTGAGCTGCTTCCAGGCCATCTATCAGGCTGAGCGTATAATCGATCGCCTCCTTGACAGTGAAATCCTTGCCCTGGTTCAAAAGATCTTGAAGAGTTCCTCCGGGCATGAGTTCCATCGTGATCGCCGGATAGCCGTCAATTTCCTCCGCGCCAAAAATGTATACGCAATTGGGATGATTGATGGAAGCGGCAAGACGTCCTTCCTGCTGAAATCTATCTACAATATTAGTAGAAAGAAAAGTCACTTCGGTCAGGACCTTGATCGCGAGTTTCCTGCCGTTTTCAACGCCTTCCGCCTCCCACACTTGTCCGAAACCACCCTTTCCCAGCAGCCGGATCAGACGATAAGAGCCGAAGAGCTGGCCTTCGACTAATTCGGGTGATTGGCGATGTGTTGGTCGTTGGGCCTGCGTAAGTTGTTCTCTTGTATCCAGTTGACTCGCACCGATCGTTTTCTCGTGTTCCGTATCACGCGGCTTGTCCGAAGCCATGCATTTATCTGATCACAACTACGCCGATTGATCAAAATGTTTCTGTTCAAAGATGAAACACGATCTGTTCTTATCTGAAACACCGTTTGCGCGGTGCTTCGCCACGGCTCCTCGGAATGTAGCATGGCATCTGTTTTGCTCCGGCCAAAAGAGAGTATGGAGGATGTCATGCTAACAACGCATCAAAAAACATCCAACAACCTTCTGATGATGTTCATTCTGTTTCTGCTTTTGACCGGTTTCAGTCCGTTGCTATGGGCGGCTGCAGGAGATCTCGACAAAAGTTTCAACAGCGATGGAAAGTTAACAATCAACTTTGGCACTCCCTGGGACTATGGAACCTCCATCGCGATTCAGCCGGATGGCAAAATCGTGGTCGCTGGGCGGGTCAAGAACCCGAATGGAAATCATTCCGACATAGCTGTTGCACGGCTTTTACCAAACGGTGATCCGGATCCCGGTTTTGGTCCCAACTCTAATGGACAGGTGACAATTGATGTCAATGGTGGTTACGACCAGGCATTGGATATTGAATTGCAAAACGACGGAAAAATTGTTCTTGCCGGCTCCTGTTGTTCACCTGTGACTCCTACCCTGGAGTTTGTGTTGGTGCGTTTGAACACAGATGGGTCTCTCGATGCCACGTTCGACGGCGATGGAATTGTAACGACCGACTTTGGAGGCACAGATGATCAGGCTTTTGGAGTGGCTATTGCGTCGGGGGGTGTAATTGTGGCAGTGGGGAGCACATTTCTAAATGGCATCAATGATTTTGCCGTGGCGCGTTACACAATGAACGGAGCGCTGGATCAGGGATTTGACGGCGATGGAAAAGTAACCACAGCGTTTGGCAACGGATCGAATGAATATGCCGACGATGTAATCATTCAACCGGATGGAAAAATCGTTGCAGCCGGCTTCACAAATGTAAACCCTGATCCGAACGTATCGAAGGAGTTTGCTCTGGTCCGTTATCTTACAACCGGCGCTCTAGATACCGGCTTTGGCCTTGGAGGAAAAGTAAACGCACCAGAGGGAGAAGGTCATGCGATTGTCATTCAGCCGGACGGCAAATTACTCGTGGCGGGGGCAACTCCAGGTGACTTCGGAGTCGTACGCTATCACATCAACGGAATCCCCGATAGTACATTTTCAAGTGATGCTCTCGCTACTGCTGATTTCGGCGGTGAGGAGAACGCGCATGCTCTTGTCTTGCAAGCCGACAGCAAGATTGTAGCAGCGGGCTACGTTAAGATTGGAGAGAACTATGACTTTGCGCTGGCCCGCTTCCTTCCGAATGGCGTAAGAGACATTACTTTCAATAACGACGGCAAGGTAATCACAGACTTTAGCACTTTTGGGTTGGCAGGCGACAAGGCGTATGCCATCGCGATCCAACATCCCGCCGGAAGGATCGTTGTCGTTGGTGGAACCAGTATTTCCAACAGCTCTGACTTTGCCCTTGCGCGTTATCACGCATATACCTGCGAAGGCAAGGATGTCACTGTTTTGGGAGGCGTGAGCAATGACACGCTCTATGGAACTTTCGGAGCGGATGTAATTCTGGGATTGGGCGGCGACGATGCCATCTATTCCAATCTTGGCGACGATACTATTTGTGGTGATAGTGGAAACGACAGTATGAATGGCGGAGGCGGGAGTTCCGATGCATGTTCGGGTGGCTCCGGTGCCGGCGACACTGCGATCAACTGCGAAATCATCACCGGAGTTCCGTGAATCTTCTATCTCACCACAACTACTAAGTTTTTTAAACTTGGCGCCCTGGCGGTTCGATCTAGTGATGCACGAATAAAGAAGTGAGCTGCGCCTGATCTGGAATTCCATAGAAAGCCTTTTCAGGTGAGATCAGGATCGGCAAAACCTTTTGTTGCATGGAAGGAGAATAGAACATGTTCACACTTGTTCGGATGAGATCATCCAGTCGCGGATCGGCCAGCGCCTTTTCCATCGTGTCGCGCCCGATCAGTTGATCGGCGATCGCGCGGGCAGCTTCCGGAGCCGGCGGATACTGACCCTGAAACATGAAGTGATCATAGGACAGATAAGCCTCCGGTTTGATTCGCCAGATTACCAGGCCGATTTTCGCGAATGTACAAGCATTCAAGTGGATATAGGAAGTTTCCTGCACGCCCGGATTGCACACAGCATCCAAAGGCATCGGTATCATTACGAGTGCTGTTGTGGATTGATTCGTCTGTTGCGCGCGAAGAAGTTCTGCGTGAAGTTTTCTGCATGCCGGACAGGTGTAATCGAACAAATGAGCAACTATGCGTTGTGCTTCCAACAGTCCGATCACGGGATAATCACCGACGCTAACAGGCAATGCGCCGTTTAATAGACGGATCGTTTTTGCAGGCACAGAAGACGGAATTGCACCCTCATTTTGCAGAACCTGCGCGGTGTCTGCGGATCCTGGCTTCATTTGACCGACAGCAAGAACAATGACAGCAAGCACTCCCGACAATCCTGCATAGAAAAATTTCTTTGCTGGAACTCCAACAGGCGCCGCTTTTTTTTTCTTGCCGGTTTGCACTTCCTGAACCGGCATCGTTCTCAAAACAAGAACCGTAATCACTATTCCACATAGATGCACAATAGTGCAGTAGATGCAGTAGCTCTTAATCAAAAAGGTTTGGAGGCCCATAAACCACAGGCCCGACGCGCTTGCAAGAAAGGAAAGAAAAACCAGAAGGAGCCAGGCGGTGGATTTCTCAGGCGTGACAACAAAAGCGAGAACAACAATCGCGCCATAAACAATCAAAGCCGCAAAACTTACGGGCAATCCGAACCAGGAGGACCATTTCGTTGAAAGAACTGCATCGCAGCCTGATCCTTCCCCGCACCCTGCGAGCTGGGCGCTTTCACTAACGCTTGTCCAGGTAATGTAAGCCGACAAAGCAAGTGCGATCAATGCAAGGATCCGGATGAAGGTCAGATTCCGTTTCATTGTTCCCTTTTCAATCGCGCCAGCTCCGCTTCCGAAGCAAGATACCCGAATGCACCCCACTCCTTTCCATCAACAATCTTCTGAAAGATCTCCATCCCCTTTTCCTTTTGATCGTTATAGAAGTACCAGTTCCCAATCCCGTACGAAAGCGTTGCACCGGAAAGTCCGTCCGACTTCGTATCGCCCAATAATTCCTCCAGCTTTTTTTCTCCTTTATAAAGCAAACATAATGCGTGGTACTCGAAATCTTCAATAATATTCATTTCCGACTGGATCGGCTTTAAGAGCGCTTCCGCCTCCGCAGTTCTTCCTTGCCTCCGGAGCGTTATGTACAGCCAGTGCGTGACAGCAACCAACATGTCATCGTTTTTTGTAAACTTCATGCAATCACGATAGGCCTTTTCCGCGCGCGCATAATCCCCTTTCAGGTAGTGGGATAGACCCAGATGATAAAAGATATTCGTATTCAAAGTGCTGGTGGGAATGTTCTTAGCATTGGGTAGGCCGTCCGGTTCTACTTCATCCACTTTTCCCTCAACCAGTTTTGCTGCCTTTTCGAAATCCCGGATGGCCTTATCGATTTCGCGAACCGTCAAATAACGATGGCCACGGTGCCGGTAAAGTCTCGCATCCTCCGGATGCTTCTTAATGGCCCGCGTGTAAATCGCGATCGCTTCGTTGTATCGACCCAGGTAAGCGGTTCGCCTGCCGAACCAGATGATGGCATCCAGATTCTGCGGATTTTTTTCGTAATCGGCCTTCGCCTTCTCAAGCTTTTGTTCAAAATCGATTCGAGTCTTCTCATCGATTTCCGGACGGTTGAGCGGTTTGCCCAGTAAAGAGATGGCCTCCGGCTCTTCGGCGAATACAAAAAGCGGCAAAAGCAAAATCAGCAGGAAATACATAAGAAATCCACATTTTACCAATTCAATCGATGCCTTTGTAGGGGGGCGGGCCGGGCGCAGCATTTGTAAAAAGCACAAATGCAGCGCCCCTACAATTTTTCATGCTAGAATTTAGACAACGACACGAACATGGCCGACCAATTCTATAAGAAGGAAGATGTACGTAAGATCAATGTTCTCGCTCAACTTGTGCCTGAAACCATGCAGGCACTGGTTGAGGTAAATGACAGGGTCTTCCAAGAGGGAGCGCTCACTACAAAAACAAAAGAATTGATTGCGATCGCGGTAGCTCACGTCACGAGCTGCGCTTACTGCATAGACATCCACACAAAGAATGCTTTAAGAGCGGGCGCTACGGAAGAAGAAATTGCCGAAGCAATCATGGTTGGAGTTGTGATGAAAGCCAGCTCCGCGCTTTCGCACTCGGTGATCGCGGTCAATGCGATCGATGAATTTCATTCGCTCACACACCAGCTGAAAAAGTAGTTGAATCAAGTCTTACCTCCGATTTATTCAGTATGGATGACTGATCTTCTGCCGGGTCCTGTTCCGGATGAAACCCGGTCCACTTGTTTAGACTGCGCAATGTGCGGGGCCGATTCCCTCATTACGTTTGAATTGAAAACCAAGTGTTGCACTTATATTCCTGTAATTCCGAACTTTTTGGCCGGTAAGATAATCGAAGCGGAAATTCCGGTTTTTGACGCGTATTTTCCTCATGCGGATGTCAGGCCGCACGGTGTGTTGCCACATCAGGACTTTCTCGATCAGTACTATCCGAATTCACCACTCTTCGGACGAAACCTGAAATGGAGATGTCCCTACTATGTAGAAGCAGAAGGTGGTTTGTGCGGAATCTGGCAGAGTCGAAACGCGCGATGCGCAACATGGTTCTGCAAACATTTGCACGGACAGATTAGCCGGAATTTTTGGACATCCATTGAAGAACTTCTCACAGCAGTCGAAAAAAACCTGTCTCACTGGTGCATTCAAAAATTAGAAGTGGGATCCTGCGAGTTTCGTGACGCATTCCCTGTAACAACCGAACAACCGGGCCTGGATCTTTGGATGAAACAACAGTCCTATTACCAGAAAAGATTGTTGTACGGAGATGACGCGCCCGCAGATTTTCAACGTTGGACATGGGGAACATGGATCGGACGCGAAAAAGATTTTTTCATCGCATGCTATAAACTGATCCGACCATTGAGTTGGAAAGACGTACAAACGATTTGCGGAGCGAGCCTCCAGAATTTGGAGCAGAACACGCTCACTTCCTATGCGAAGCTTACGTCAGATTTTTTTCCGGATGTTTTGAGGCTTTCAGACTTTCATCAAGCCGAAGTGAACGAAAAGGAAGTTCGCATCTGGACTTCCAATCCGTACGATCCCATCACCTTGTCAAAGGATATGCTGCGACTGCTGCACCGGATGAGTGGAAGGAAGATGGCTGAGGTAAGGAAGGAAATTCTCGGTGAGCTTTTGCAAAAACTCTTCGATGCGGGTGTCCTGATTTAACGATCCTCTATCCACTCTTCAATCGCCTTTCTTGCGTCTCTGGCGGCAACTTTCTGTGAAATCTCAGGTCCTGTCCGATTCCGATCTCCCAGCGTGAACTGATAACGTCTTCCTGCAGCTGAATCAGAATCCCATGACTGAAACATGATACCGGTGAGCGGGTGCTTGTTTTCGTATTTAGGAGAAGTCACATCATCCAGCAACGTTGTTAGATCGTGAAAACCATCTCTTTCCCGCGGGAACCAGTATCCACGCGCCGGGCCGTAGCGTCTACCCATTGTCTGAACGGAGGTCCAGAGCGGAATATTTGGAGTTTTGTCATGAATAATTTTCCGTGACCAAAAGTGATTCTCATCCAAGAGATCCTGTTGATATTCAAAGTCTTGAAACTCGAGCGCGCTGATGGCAACAATATCGCACATGCCGGCATCGTAATAAGTATTGGGGTTCTCCAGTTCGTGAATCTGTTTCCACAATTGGCGGCTGAACTGGACAATGATGTTAAACTTCGACCCGGAAGGGGCAAGAGCCTTTAAATCTGCATACATGCTTTTCAGATCATCACCGCTATAGTGCGGCATCTTCGTTTGATGCCATGGTTCATCAACGGTCAGCAGTCCGTAAAGCGCAGGATGGTTAACACACTCAGGATCGGAAACGAATTCCCCAAGGGAGTCCCAGTTCCAATCATTGTTTTCAAACACAGGACGGTACAAGACCTCATTTCGGTTCGAATCATATTTTGCAAAGGCAACAATCGCTTGGATCCCTTTTTTGTTGCACGCATCCAGGATTGCCACCCAGTCTTGCCTTTGCGAGTTCTGACGATCCAGCAAAATCGCAACAACATTGACGGCAGGCAGCAGCTTTTGAATACGGTTCAGCTCTCGTTCAAAACGGCTTGCTTTTTCCGCTTTCATCATCGACATCGGTAGCGGTCGCACGACGCCATACGTTAGATTGTCCTCGCCAAAGCAGACTGAGATCAGGAGAAACAAAAACAAAACAGGAATTACGTTTCGCATTTAGTCTACCTCTCCTTGGTAAACCCGCTCGCACAGCAGAAGTTACTGAAGTTCTCTTAGAACGCGGGCGAGACGCCCACGGCCCGTAATGCAGGCTGTCAGCCGCCCCGTAGTTTTCTTTTCAGGGTTTCTTCAACCGGAGCGGTGCGGATGTATTTCTCCAGCCAGCGCGCGCGATCAATGTACGTTTGCACATCATTGAGATCGTGACCTGTTTCATACCATAGAACTTCCTTGGGATTGCTTGCCGCTTCTGCGTATCTTTTGCTGGAAGCTTCGTCAAAATACTTTTCGTGCCGCGCGAATTGAAAAAGGAGAGGAGTGGGAGCGGAATTAGGAACGTACAGGATTGCATCCAGAGCGCTGACTGCTTCCAGATATTTTTTGACTTTCTCCTTTCCTTGCTGCTCGGCAAAGGCTTGCAAATCAGGATCGGGGCTTTCGAAAATATCTTTTTGACTTCCGACTCCACCTACCAGCACCGCCGTTTTGAGACGGCGGTCGGTGGCAGAAAGAATCGCGCCCCATTGCGCGCCATAACTATGTCCAACATAGGCAAGGCGGGAACGCTCAACATTCGGATTCGATTCTAATAAATCGAACGCGCGGCGTAGATCGATTACTGCTTGTATGTATGCTTCTCGATCCTTCTCGGGAGCATCGAAATTGTCGACTGGCTTGCGCCAGGGCGCCGGCCGATCCCAGGGGTAAGCAACGAGCACAGAAACAGCGCCTGCATTTGCATAGTCGATTGCTTCGGGCAAAAATTCCGACCGGTTTCCCAGTCCCCAGTTGCCGTAAACGATTCCGGCAAACGGACCTTTTCCCGAAGGTTCGACCACAAATGCAGGAACTCTGCCGCCTTTGGGACTTGCGTAAGTGATGTCGCGGATTTTGACATCACCAATCTGCTTCACACTGACGTCCTGGACATCCAGCGGAAGCTTTGCATCATAGGCAAACCACTTCGCGCGCTCTTCCAACATTTGAGCGTGAAGGACTGTAGACAGAAGAAACAGAAATACGATCAGAATTGCATTTTTCATATGTGCTGCCACCTCTTCCATGATGATCGTATTGAATCAAAGTGATGAATGGAAAGAAGTTTGTGACGAACGGGAAGAAACGCAGACGAGACGTTCGCGTTGTAAACAAAGTAGCTCGGGCGTCTCGCCTGAGCCCAAGCAGACGGGACGTCCGCGCTACTTTGTTTCGGATTCTTCTTGACGTGTAAGACAAGCAATCAGATAATCACGGTTCATGCGGGCGATGAATTGAATGCTGATTTCTTTCGGACAGGCAGCTTCGCATTCGCGGTGGTTGGTGCAGGTACCAAAACCTTCCGTGTCCATCGCGTTGACCATGTCAACTACGCGACGTTTTCTCTCCGGCTGACCCTGCGGTAGCAAGGCGAGATGCGATACTTTCGCCGCAGTGAAAAGCATCGCAGAACCGTTGGGGCAGGCAGCCACACAGGCGCCGCAGCCGATACAGGCAGCAGCATCCATGGACAAATCGGCATTTTGTTTGGGAATCAGAATCGCATTCCCATCAGGCGCGCTTCCGGTAGAAACAGAGATGTATCCGCCGGCGCGGATGATTCTGTCAAATGCGGTGCGATCCACAACCAGGTCTTTGAGAACAGGGAAACTACTCGCGCGCCAGGGCTCTATATAGATGGTGTCCCCATCCTTAAACTCCCTCATGTGCAGCTGGCATGCACTCGTGCCTTTTTTCGGACCATGAGCGACTCCATTGATCATCATTCCGCACGTACCACAGATTCCTTCACGGCAATCGTGATCGAACGCGATGGGATCCTGTTGCTTCGCGATCAACTCTTCGTTCACCACATCAAGCATTTCAAGAAAAGACATATCCGGATTCACGTTCTTTGATTCATAGCGGACCATCTTTCCTTCCGATTTTGCATTTGGCTGGCGCCAAACGTACAGGGTCAAGTTCATTTACTTGTAGCTCCGCTGAGTCAAATGGACCGATTCGAAATTCAATAGTTCTTTATGCAAGACCGGTTTCCGGTCTGGACCGCCATATTCCCAGGCTGCAACATGACAGTAGTTCTGATCATCGCGAAGCGTTTCTCCTTCCGCGGTCTGGTATTCTTCGCGGAAATGGCCGCCGCACGATTCGTTTCGCTCCAGCGCATCCAGACACATCAATTCTGCAAGTTCGAGGAAGTCCGCTACGCGTCCTGCTTTTTCCAGCGACTGGTTGACCTCTTCATTGCTTCCCAGAACATTCACACTTTTCCAGTATTCCTCGCGAATTTCCGGAATTCGTTTCAGGGCCTGCTCCAATCCGTTCCGGTTGCGCGCCATCCCGCAATAATCCCACATGACTTTTCCAAGCTCGCGGTGGACCGAATCCACACTCCGCTTTCCCGGAATATCCAAAAGCTTTTGGATGCGACTTGTAACTTCTTCCTGCACCTGCCGGCACTCCGGATGGCTTTCATCGGCTGCCTCTAATTTTGTAGTGGCAATGTAATCCCCGATTGTGTACGGAATGATGAAGTAACCGTCTGCGAGTCCTTGCATCAAGGCGCTCGCGCCGAGGCGATTGGCGCCATGATCCGAAAAGTTCGCTTCACCCAGAACAAACAGGCCCGGAATCGTTGTCATCAAATTGTAATCGACCCACAGACCTCCCATTGTGTAATGAACCGCCGGATAAATCCGCATCGGGACTTTATACGGATCTTCATCGGTGATTCGCTGGTACATCTCAAAAAGATTGCCATAACGTTCCTCAATCCCTTTGTCACCTAAACGCTTGATCGCATCGGCGAAATCGAGGTAGACTCCGAGTCCGCTTTCCCCTACGCCGCGTCCTTCATCGCAGACTTCCTTGGCGGCCCTCGAAGCTATATCGCGAGGCGCAAGATTTCCGAAGCTCGGATATTTGCGCTCCAGATAGTAATCCCGTTCCTCTTCTGGAATTTGATTGCACGACCTTTTGTCACCTTTCTGTTTTGGCACCCAGATTCTGCCATCGTTTCGCAGCGATTCACTCATCAGTGTGAGTTTGGACTGGTACTCGCCTGTAACGGGGATGCACGTCGGATGAATCTGCGTATAACAGGGATTTCCAAACGCCGCCCCACGCTTGTATGCGCGCCAGATGGCGGTCGTATTGCAGCCTTTTGCATTGGTGGAAAGGTAAAATACATTTCCATAGCCGCCGGTTGCCAGGATCACTGCGTCAGCAATGTGCGTTTGAATTTTTCCCGTAACCATATCTCGTGTTACGATGCCGCGCGCCTTTCCGTTGATCACAACAATATCCAGCATTTCCGTGCGTGGAAACATCTTCACTTTTCCTGTCTGGACCTGCCGCATGAGCGCCTGGTAAGCGCCGAGCAAAAGTTGCTGGCCTGTTTGTCCACGCGCGTAAAACGTTCGGGAAACCTGCGTCCCTCCAAACGAACGGTTCGCAAGATATCCGCTATACTCGCGCGCGAAGGGCACTCCCTGGGCCACACACTGATCAATGATGTTCACACTGATTTCCGCAAGCCTGTAAACATTGGCTTCGCGTGCTCTGAAATCTCCGCCCTTGATCGTGTCATAGAAAAGCCGGTAGATGCTGTCTCCGTCATTTTGATAATTTTTTGCGGCGTTGATTCCACCCTGCGCCGCAATGCTGTGAGCCCTGCGCGCGCTATCCTGATAACAGAATGCCTTCACGTTGTAGCCAAGCTCCGCAAGCGAAGCCGCCGCAGAACCGCCGGCCAGACCGGTGCCGACCACAATAATTTGATACTTCCGTTTGTTCGCAGGATTGACCAGCTTCATTTCAAAGCGGTGCATCTCCCACTTCTTTTCCAGCGGGCTGGAAGGAATCCGTGAATTCAGCTCCATCAACCTTCTCCAACAAATCCGAAAAAGACGGCAAGCGGCATCGCGATATTTCCGATCACTACAATTCCCGTAATGATAACAGCCAGATTTTTCCAGTACTGATTGTATTTCGG
>JAKEFK010000035.1 GCA_022616075.1 bacterium | reverse complement strand
TTTTCCCAGGTTTTGCCACCATCACTGCTTCGCTTAATGTCATTTCCTGTTGTCAGCTCCGGCAACAAAACGTATGTCGTGTTTCCCGCAGCTCCGAGATTTCCTTCGCAACAGGCGCCATGTGTCTGGCTCTTCCATTTTGTGGGTGAAGTGGATGCTTTTTGTGATGAAAAAGTCCATGTGCCAGAGTATCCCGAATTAACTACTGTGAAAGGCGAAACCAGAATTTCATATTTTCCGGAGGCTTTTTCGATGAAAACTTTTTCTGAATTTGTTCCACCCTGAGTGGAGCTGATTACCTCATTCCCTTGTTCATCGAATACAAAAAGATCGAAATCATTTGCTGTGTCCGCCCAGGTGATCGAAAGCGCGACGCCACCGGACTTCCCGACCCAGAAAGCTGGATCAACAGCGACTGTGAGCTGGTAGTGGTCACAAATCAAGTTGAGACTATCGGCGTTTGCAGGAGGGCACGCCGCGGGATCAGCTACGACTGCAGCCACATAAGTCTGTCCCTGCCACGCTCCTGATGTGGTGAGGGGACCGGCAGTTGCCGAAGACGGCGTCGCCGCGATCACGTTGTTGCTAAATGAAAGAACGAGAATAAACAGCAAAGATATTTTCTTCCAGCTCATATGAGACCTCCATCCGTATTAATAAACGAGCTGGATCAGTCGAACAATGAGGGAAAGACCCCGAATTTGGGAAAAAATCACCCCATTCTAAAAGAGGAAGCGCAGGCTTCGAGCTGTATTATGGGCCGCGGGCTTCCAGCCCCGCCAATTATTCCGTTACGCCTTTTTCAGCCAGTGCGACGATCGCTTCCTTATAGCCGGCCTGTTTTGCAATCTCGAAGACGCTCCTGCCATCGTTCGTTCTGGCGCGAACGTCAGCGCCATGATCGATCAGATACTTGATCACTTCGATACGCGCCGTTTTACAAGCAATCATCAAAGGGGTGAGGCCATCTTTCGTTTTTGCATTCACATTTGCGCCCGATTCAATCAACAGTCGAATGGTCCCGGTCTTAAAATGATTCGAGGATGCTTTCATTAAAGCGGTTGTTCCAGATTCATCAGATTCATTCACATTCGCTTTTGCATCGAGAAGTGCGCGAACAATTTGCGCGTACTCTTTTCCTTCATAGTTTGCGGCAACCATCAGTGAAGTCAGACCGGTCGAATCACCAGCGTTAACGTCTGCGCCTTTTGCGATCAACGCACCAACCATCTTTTCATTTCCTGAATCGGCCGCCCACTGCAATGCAGTCCCACCCCATTTATTTTTTGCATTTACATCTGCTCCTGCCTGAATCAATGTCTGTGCGATCTCGTGCTCTCCCTTCCTAACCGCCCACATCAACACAGTTGCTCCATTCACCTTATCTTTCTCATTGACGTCTGCGCCTTTCTTGATTAGCTCTTTGACAACATCCAACTTTCCGTCATCCGTCGCATCAATCAGTCGCTCATCGGCAGCTTGCGATTGTGAAACGCAGACAAGAAGAAAAAAGAGAATGAGACTTTTCACGACTAGTTCTAGAGATTATATCCGCTTCTGTTCCGTGCTGGAGATTGCGTTGCGCCGGCATTCGCCGCACAATTACCTGTGTGAAAGTTTATTTAATTGACGGCACGTACGAGCTTTTTCGTCATTACTACGCGCTTCCCAAACACATCACGGCGCGCGGAGAAGAAGTTGGTGCTGTGCGGGGAGTGCTCACTTCAGTTCTCTCGCTTCTGAACTCTGGAGTCACGCACATTGCGGTCGCCACAGACCATGTAATTGAGTCTTTCAGAAACATTTTGTGGAGCGATTACAAAGACAGCACGGGCGTTGCGCCCGATCTTCTTTCACAGTTTCCGCTACTGGAGGAATCCTTGCGCGGTATGGGGGTGCTCGTTTGGGCAATGGTTGAATACGAAGCGGACGACGCCCTGGCTGCGGGGGCGGCGCTGTACCGGGATAAAGTCGAGCAAGTGCTCATCTGCACGCCGGACAAGGATCTGGGGCAATGCGTTGTCGGAGATCAAGTGGTTCAATTTGACCGCAGACAGCGAAAGTTGATCAACGAAAAGGGTGTGATAGAAAAGTTTGGTGTGCTGCCCGAATCGATTCCCGATTATCTTGCGCTGGTTGGTGATGCCGCCGATGGATATCCGGGCCTTCCCGGTTGGGGAGCAAAAGCTGCATCGGCGGTCTTAGCGCGCTACAAGCATCTGGAAGAGATCCCTGACAACCCTCGTGATTGGAAAATTTCCATCAGAAGCGCAGACCGGTTGGCAAGTACGCTTCGCGAACAACGGGAACTCGTTCTTCTCTTCCGCCAACTCGCGACACTTGTAACCAAAGGACCTGTTAAAGATAAGTTGGAGAATCTCGAATGGTCCGGACCATCTCCGCAATTCCGCGAAATCTGTTCACGTCTCGAAGCGCCGGAACTGCCCGGCCGAGTCAACCAACTTGCGTCGATCCGCGCTTCTCGAAAATAAGGTGTTCCAGGGAACTCCAGACCACTTCCGGAGTCATTGAGGCAAAGCAAGCAGGTTTTGCCACCGGCATTCTGGAATAATCACAAACGGAGCGGTGGCACTTTACACACTCAAAATCCGATGCGATATGCATTTGATTCTTTCCGGTAGCGCCGACTAGAAACGGATCCGTTGCGCCGTAAAGAGTTACCGAAGGAATGTCCAGCGCGGCAGCAATGTGACTCAAGCCGGTATCCAAACCAACTGTTGCATGAGCTCCGATAAGTACAGATGCCTTTTCGGAGATAGAAAGATCATCTAACAGGATCGCTTCTTTGCGCTCGGCAGCAATCATCCGTGCGCGCTCTTTTTCAGCTAGATTTCCCCATACCAGAACAACATGAAAGCCTGCGTGTATCGCTTTCGCAGTAAGTTCCTGCCAGTAATTCTCAGGCCAACATTTGGATTCCCAACTAGTGCTGTGAATAAAAACAAGATATGGATTCTTCAGATTCAGCGGATTGACCGGTAGACGGGAACGATCGATCCCGTAATTCACATTGTTTTCATCAAATGTGTAGCTCAAGGCGCGCGCCATCAATTCTCTCATGCGTCGAATGGAGTGTCGTTGTTTCGAAACAAAATATTGTTTGCGATACAGCAAATCCGCGCCCCGTTCGTTCACAGAATTTCCGTTGTAGCCGCAACTCAGTCCTTTCGCGAAACGCGCAATGGCAGCGCTTTTCCACTGTCCCTGAAGATCGATGACGAGATCGTATTCACAGCTTCGCAGCTTTGCAAAAAAGCTTTTAAATTCAGGAGAGCGTAAATTTGTGAGACGCCTTGGTGGACTGCCAATAACGTTCCGAACGGAAGAATGCCATCCCGGGATCTCAGCAAATGCTCGATCTACAACCCAATCCAATTGAATATCCTGGATGGACCGGGCCGCGTCCGTTACTGCCGGCAGACTATGAACCACATCGCCCATGGAGGAAAGGCGCACGATTAAAACGCGCACTAGTACTCATCACCTCGCGAAAACCAGCTTCGCCAACTCTTCCATCTGGCTGAAAGATTATGTTTGGAAAGATGTTGTCTCAACGCAGCTTCGTTCGTTAAATAGTTCAATTGAATCGCGCGGCGCTCGCCTTCAAAAGGTTTATGCCCGTGCCAGCAATTGTCTGTGACTTTAAAGATCAGACATTGTCCTAAAGTGGGCGGAATTTCAGCAACGTAATTTTCCAGATCTTCTCCGTTCCGCAAGATCCGTAAACGGCCCGCGTCAGAGTTCCATTCCGGATTCAAATAGAGCAGCAAAGTAACAATTTTCGATTTTGTATCGGTATGAATGCGGCCGTCCTTCGCCCGTGTCCTGCCTCTGAGCGTGATGAATGCAGGGCGGTTCCTCAGATCCACATCGAATTTTTTCTGGATCGCGGATCGCAAAGCATCACCTTCCATTTCCTCTATAAAACGTCGGAAAAGCGGACCACCCTCCAACAGATCCACCGGAACTGAACCGGCAAAATCTATTTTAGGGAACTCATTTGCTACTTGATCAGCGGTTTCTATCCGCAGGAAATCGGAAACGATCAGGAACGGAAATGGATCCTGACTGACCGAAGCATTTTCGAGCGCTGCAAAATTAATAATGGTTTGATCTGTGACCGGCATAGACGCTGATAATGGTACTACCAACGTCGAAATTCAAGCAAACATGTGTTAACTTGTGTGGAGCGCAGGCAAATACGTCCGCGCGTCGTGAGTCCACGAGTCTACGCGAAGACGCAAAGACTCGCGACGCGATGACGCGGATGCCCGCGCTCCATTATGCTGGATTCCTTAAAGCAAAGCATCCGGTCGCGCGAAGGAAGCGCGCGTCTACTCTGGATGCTGTGTCTGTTGTTTATTTTCTCCATTTCTTTTTCCATTGCTGCTTCGCACATATTGCTTTCGGCAACAACTTTCGTCTACCTCTATTGGAAATTCCGCCTTGATCGCCGTTTTCCCCAATTCCCGATCATGATTCCCGCTATGGCGTTTTGTTACTGTGTTTTTCTATCAGCAGTTTTTTCGATCCATCCCGCCAATAGTCTGTTCAATGCAAAGAATCTTGCGCTATTTATTATCCTGCCGATTTTCTATGACACGGTGCGGGATCTGGAGGATATCAAACTGATTTTCGGAGTCCTGATCTTTGCAGGAGTCATCTCAGCCTTGTACGGCCTAACGCAGTTCTTTGCATCGAGCGATGATCTGCTGGAAAAACGTCTTACCAGTTTCATGGGTCACTGGATGACTTTTTCCGGGTTGCTGATGATTCTGAACGTATTGCTTTTTTCACATCTTCTGTTTTCAAAAAAACATCCAGTCTGGTTCTATCCGGCATTTGGTGTTATTTCACTGGCTCTCCTGCTTTCTTTAACACGCAACGCATGGTTCGGGTTCCTGACAGCAGCTACGGTTCTGATTGCCATGCGAAAAGTACGGTGGATGATTGCAGTTCCACTTGTGCTCGCCATTGTGTTTATCGGATCGATCCTCATTTTTCCATCCGCCGTAGCAAATCGTATCAGCAACATTTTCAATCCGAACGAAACGTCGAACCGGGACCGCATCCTCATGATACGAAGTGGTTGGGAGATCATTAAGGACTATCCGATTACCGGTGTGGGAATCAATATGATCAAAGAGGTTTACCCGCAATATCGCTCACCGGACAGCGTCTTTCGGAACAACCAGCATCTTCATAACAACGTTGTGCAGATGGCTGCGGAAAATGGAATCATCGCCTTGATCGCATGGCTGTGGCTGATTGGCAAAGTTCTGTCCGATTTGATCCGGTGGAAGAGAAGCGAGATGAGTCGCGAAGAACAATTCATGATTCACGGCACCATCGGAATTGTGATCTCGTTGTTCGTTGCCGGAATGTTTGAATACAATTTTGGCGATTCGGAAATCAAAATGCTTTTTCTTGCCCTCATCACACTTCCTTATGCCTGGCACAAACGACTTCAAACCGAAAAACAAAACGAAGTGGAAATGATTCCCGCTATGGGGTCGCATTTTTCATAGGACTATAGCCCCCAAGTTATCAGGATGAAATTTGCGTTAGGTAAAATTTACATACCACTCGCAATGATTCCTGCATTACTGGTAATCATTGTCATTCTCAAATTTGGAGTGAACGTTCCCTACTGGGATGATTGGGTATTTGTTCCTTTCCTGGAAAAGTTTCACGAAGGTCAGCTGACGGTTAAGGATTTCTTTGCCCAACATAACGAGCACCGGTTGATTTTTCCGCGGTTAGCAAAACTCGGATTGATATCCATCAGTCGCTGGAACACATTCTATGAGCTTTTCGCCTCCTGGGCATTCATCCTGCTCACCTGGCTGACGTTATGGGATTTGCTGCGCATCACATTCGGAGTCGAGTTGAAGAAGTTGATCAAACCTTTTGTGGTTGTGAATTCGATTATGCTCTTCTCCCTCGCTCAAGGTGAGAATTTCATTTGGGGCTGGCAACTGCACTGGTTTATGTCGAACTTCTTCGGGATTTTCTCGATTTGGGCCCTCGCCCGCTGGAAGGGTCTATGGCGTGGCATCCTTGTCGCCTCACTGGCGGCATTTGTGACAACGTATTCAATCGCTACTGGACAGTTCCTCTGGGGGCTGGGACTTTTGGTTCTGATCCTGGAACGCAAAACGTGGAAACCCCGCCAGATTTTGTTTTGGGCAATTGCCGGAGCACTCTCGATCGGACTTTATTTTTATCCAATCAAGTACCAAAGTAGAAATATCTTTGCATTCGTAGATACGCCATTCACTTTCGCGCAATTCATTTTCGTCAGCCTCGGTTCACACTTCGGAGCCATGGACCTCGATCTGTCTTTCCTGTGCGGCGTGTGCGGTTTACTGATGTTTGGCATCTCGCTCGCTTTTTTGTGGCGGCGCGGTTCAACATGGGGTTTTAAAATACTCCCCTGGACCGCGCTGGCGATCTATGGGTTGTTGAGCGTTATCTCAACTGCTATAGGGAGGGCGCAAGGGACGGCGTGGCAGCATCCTCTGGTCAGCCGTTACTCGATCTTCGCCGTTTTATTCTGGATCGGCGCGCTGGTGAATGTGGTTGTCGCTGCGCAAATCCTCCTGCAGATCGCAAAACGGAATGCGTCGCGTGTGCAACTCGTGCTTGCATTGTTGGCGCCGTTCCTCCTCTGGGGTTACGTCAATACAGCTATCCGCCGCTACGAAAAGATGGGTTATTTCAGCAACCGGTTTCACATCGGGCAGAGCGCATTGTATGACTATCGGTTCGCAAAGGATCAGGAACTTAAACTGCTCACTTTTCTCAAACCGGATGAACTTCGCCGCCGGGCTGCCGTGCTGGAAGCGCAACGTCTCGGACTATTTTGCGAAGGCACGAGCGCAGAAATCGTTGCTCGTTTGAAAAGCGCATGGACTGAAGAAGTCAAGAATTTGAAACTCACCGAAGTGAACGCCGATTTGATCTCCATCATTCGTGGAGAACCTGACGACGTGAAGCAAGTGGGCAGTCTATTGGAGTTCACAGTCAGGCAACAGAGTGGCATTCATTGTTCACTCCCTTCGAATGATTTGCCACGACTCACGTCACGCTCACGCATTTTTGTAATCGAGTCACAGAACGCGAGTAACGTCTGGATCCTGTTGCACCGCAAACACGGAATGCAAGTGTTACCCGTATATTCTGTACCTTTGAAAAACAACTGGAAAACATTTCGACTGGAAGTTCCACGCGGAGTGCGGCGTTATGACTTTGGACTGCATTACACCGGCGAACGACCAATTACGGACAAAGTAAAAATACTGATTTACGACCGCCCAAAATCTTCAAAGAAGTAAATTGGTCCTGTCCTATATTCCAGAGGCTGGCGCAACTAACAATATGAAAATGCCTGAAAGCGATGATGCAAGCGACTGGTCTGAACTGGAACGGAAGCTGGAAGAGCTTCATCCTTACAGCTTTGGTTGGACGCTTGGACGTTGCGGATGGAACAAAGAAGAAGCGGAAGAGGTTCTGCAAATGACCTACGTGAAAATCCTTGAAGGAAGAGCCATTTATCGCGGCAAATCCAGTCTTAAAACATGGCTCTTCGCGGTCATTCGAAAAACAGCGGCTGAGTATCAGCGTCGCAAATTTTTCCGGAATCTCGGTCTGGTCCGCTTTCTGCAGTCACGACCTGAGGCCGAACCTTCCACTGAGGCTGCGGAAAATCAACTCCGAGAGCGGGTCCTTGAAGTGCTGAAATCACTACCCGTGAGACAACGCGAGGTTCTTGAACTTGTTTTTTATCAGGATCTGACGATCGAACAGGCCGCGGAAGTAATGGACGTTTCGATCGGAACTGCGCGAACCCACTACAAGCGGGCAAAGGAACAGATGAGAAACAAAATGAAAACTGCGGAGAATCTATGAAACACCAAGATGATTCTGATCTTCGAAAGATCTTTGAAGAAATTCGCCGCTTCGATCAACAAAATCTTCCTTCCTTTCGGCGCCTCCGGTCTAAAGAAAGAAGATCATCCCAAACGCCTTTTCCTGTATATGTAACTTCCGCTGTTCTGACGATCATTCTTCTCGGGATCTCGCTGCATTACTTTTCACCAGGTCCGCAAATCGTGAAAGTTTCTTCACTTGAAGAGTGGAAAGCCCCTACTGATTTTCTGTTGAGAACACCAGGCATTGAGGTAATTGAAATGGTTCCGAACCTTGAATCTTCCGTCTTACCTGATTCTGTCATCAAGCAAAACAAGGAGTAAAACAATGAAATGGATTCAGTTTCTTCTTTTGATAACTTTTTTGATCGCGCCTGTTCTGTTTGCGGAAGAGGATCCGATTGCGCGGATTCTTTTCCCACCGGAAATTGTGATGCGCCATCAACAGGACATTGGTCTGAATGAAAGTCAGCAAAATGCAATCAAGAATGAGATTCAGAAAGCGCAATCTA
Organism: bacterium; assembly: GCA_022616075.1. Classification (NCBI taxonomy): domain Bacteria; species bacterium. The sequence goes on along the minus strand of JAKEFK010000035.1, from coordinate 37,071 downwards.
AATTCCTTGATTTGCAATGGCAGCTCCAATCAGAGGCCAGGACGCTTGCGGAGCTCTTATCGAACCATCCGGTGGACGAGGGAAAGATTCTGTCTCAAGCAGACAAAGTAATGAACCTGGAACGGGACATTAAAAAAACACATCTCTCTCTTCTAGTCCGGATCAAAAATCAGCTATCCGAACAGCAACAAGCAAAACTTCAACAGATAAGACAAACAGAATCAAAATGAGAGTGTTTGTTCACTTCTTCTTTATGATCTGCATGATTCCGTTCACTGTCACCCTCTTCGGATGGGATCAGGATCAGCGATTAACATTCAATGACGGCATCTCAAAACTAAGTTTCAATTTTGCGCGCTGTATTGCAACAGACGATGCGGGTGTTGTCCATATTGTTTGGTATGATTCGCGTGATGGCGAGGCCCAAATCTATTACAAACGTTCAAGTGACAGAGGGATTACGTGGGGCCCGGATTTTAAGATCTCTGAAGATTCAGTCTCCAGTTCCCATCCGTCCATCGCTGCATCGGGCACGAATGTCTATATAGTCTGGTTTGGAGTCGATGCAGGCAATTCCAACATCTACTTCAGACGTTCTCACAATGGCGGAGCTACCTGGAAGGACACGGTTCCGTTAACGCGAAGTGACAAATCAGCGCATCCATCGATTGCAGCCACAGAAGAGGACGTGCACGTCGTTTGGATGGATAGTCGCAGCGGAAATACGGAGGTTTATACCCGCCGCTCATTCAATCAAGGTTTAACCTGGAAAAAGGAACAACGCATCTCTGAATTTCCATTTGAATCGTGGGTTCCGGCGGTTGCGGCCTCAGGTAAAGATGTATTTATCGCGTGGGTCGATTATAAAGATGCAAACGAAGAGGAATACCTGCGCCGTTCCAGGAATCGTGGAAAAACGTGGGATCCTCCAGTTCGGCTTACCAATGATCCAGCTGATTCCTGGGCTCCTTCACTCGTCCTTGCGGGGGACAATATACACGTGGCATGGTTCGACCGGCGTAATGCGCTTGCAACCGATGCTCAGGTGGAATCGAAACTGGATGGCGCAATGGCGCTTGTCGGACTACCGCCTGAACCTGCGCCTCCACGCGATCCTTCCGTGTACTATCTGCCTGAATTCCACCATCGAATTCAAGACAAGATGCAGAGAATTCAAATGATCGCCCCCTTCTGGGTTGCAAACGGAGGCGACCTGAAGGCGCTCGATTCACTGTTGCGTGAGTTCGAACGTAAGTTTGAGCAATGGGCCACAGGTTGGGAAATTTATTACAAACGCTCCACGGATGGGGGAACCACCTGGAGCAATGATCTTCGCCTCACAAAAGCCCGGGGAGTCTCACAAAGACCTGCAATCGCCGCAAATGATAAGGAATTGCATATCGTCTGGTTTGATCAGCGAAAAGGAAATTGGGAAGTGTACTACAAAAATTCAGACGACAACGGAGTCAGTTGGAAAAAAGACTTTCGTTTGACGAAAGCCAAAAAGGATTCCATGCATCCAACGATTGCTGTTTCCAGCGGGCTCCTTCACGTTCTGTGGTTTGATGAGAGGGATGGAAACGCGGAAATCTATTACAAACGGAAATCAACAACAGAGCCCTAGGGATTTGGTCACCGGCCACGGGGCACTCGTCACCATTAGCAGTGCTCATAACACTTGCGCGTTGCTAAATCCTCCGACTTAATCTAATTTCATATCTCATGCCCATACAGTAATGAGTCATGAGCACTTTGAATTTGGAGGCTTTTGAATGGTTCAGGTTAGGCAGGATTCCGCCGATGTGGTGGTAATTGGGGGCGGACCGGGCGGCTCGACTGTATCCACATTCATTGCACAGCAAGGCTACAGAGTTGAGCTTTTCGAACGCGAGAAGTTCCCGCGGTTTCACATCGGCGAATCGTTGATCCCTGAAACATACTGGGTCTTGAAGCGGCTGGGAATGCTGCCGAAGATGCAGAAGAGTCACTTCGTCAAAAAATACAGCGTGCAATTCGTGAACGCCAACGGAAAACTTTCAGCGCCGTTTTACTTCTGGGATAACAAACCACACGAATGTTCACAGACGTGGCAGGTTGCACGCAGCGAATTCGATCAAATGATGCTCAATCATGCGAGAGAGAATGGCGTAAAAGTTCACGAAGGTGTGCGGGTCCTGAATGTCCTGTTCGACAATGATCGCTCCACCGGCGTGACGATCAAAATGGAAGATGGGACTACACGCGATGTGAAAGCCAGAGTAGTCGTTGATGCGAGCGGCCAGAATGGACTGTTGATGAATAAGCTCAATCTGAGAATCTGGGACCCGGTGCTCAATAAAGGCGCGATCTGGACGTACTGGGAAGGCGCATATCGTGATAGCGGAAGAGATGAAGGCGCAACCATGGTTCTGCAGACCGTAACAAGAAACGGCTGGTTCTGGTACATTCCTTTGCACAACAACATCGTTAGCGTAGGAGTTGTGGCGCCGTTTGATTATCTGTTCAAGGGACGCAAAGATTATCCGCAGACTTACAACGAAGAGGTGGAACGCTGTCCACCGGTAAAAGAGCGAGTGTCGAATGCAAAGCGCGTCACCGGTTATTTTGCTACGAAGGACTACTCGTACCGGTCAAAACAGTTTGCTGGAAATGGTTGGGTACTGGTTGGGGATGCAGCCGGATTTCTGGATCCGTTGTATTCCTCGGGTGTTCTTCTGGCATTGAAATCGGGAGAAATGGCGGCCGATGCAATCGTAGAAGGATTTGCCAAACAAGACACTTCCGCGGCGCAATTGGGCAAATGGGGACCGCTTTTTAACGAAGGAATCGATCGAATGCGGCGTCTTGTCTGCGAATATTATGACGGTTTTAGCTTCGGCAATTTCGTTCGCAAATATCCTCACCTGCAAGGAACCATCACGGACATATTAATCGGCGATCTCTTCACCGACCGTGTGGATAAGGTTTGGGAACCCATGGAAACGCTTTACCCACCGGGAAAAACTCCAATTCCGCCATGGAATGATGGCACACCCGCTGACAAAACTGAAGACAAAGCAAATGAACTGATTCTTCCGGAAGGACGCAGGCCCTGAGCTCGGAGAATTATCAAATCTCAAATTTCAAAATACAAATAATCTCCAGACTCCAAATTTTCAATTTTCAAACAGCACACCAGGAACTAGTTTGAAAATTGAGCTTTGTGATTTTGGATATTATTTGGAATTTCGGATTTGTGATTTCGTAATCTGAGGCACGAAAAGTGCCGCACAGATCAGTATCCCGAGAGCGGCAAAAGCAGCGAGGATTGCCCGAGTCATGTGTGGAGTTGTTCGGGCAAGTACAAGAACAGTCCCGATGGAAAGACAGTGCAGGATGAGCATCACCCACTTAGAAGTGATTCTTGTCAGCACGTTTAACAATGGTAATGCTGCCAGGATTCCCAGACATCCTATCGAAACCACAATCGACGCCGGGCGTCCTTGTCCGCTGTAACAGATCACCCAGGCAACTATTCCCGCCAAGGTGGCTACTCCGATACGTCCTGAAGATTCAGAACGGAAGCGCCACGCGAACATCATTGTTGGAACCAGAATTCCAAATAAGTATCCCGGGGCTTCTGTGTCAGGTACAGTTGTTATAATACCGGCCATACTGAACGGCAATAGCAGATAAAGCCAACCTGTTGCGGATGCAAATGATGCTGAAAGCCAGACAGTGAGAAGCACGGCGATTCCAAGAAGCCACCAATCTTGATCAAACCACGGAACCTGTCGAAGTAGGGCTGTACCCACCAGGAACGTAAGGGCAATCAAAACTGCGGGTTGAGGCGCCGGCCATCCTTTGCGGCGCCGTGACAGTAACCGCCACGCGACAGAAAGCCCAACAACACCGATTCCCGATATGAGGCCATACAGAATGATCAAAACCAGTTTTTCGGAAATCTCTATCATCTTTTCTTTTCAATGAATGCTATCAAAGTCCTCACGAAAATAGTGTAGTGTAAGTACTATCAGGAGGAAAATTCATGGTTTCAATTGCTTCATTGTGGCTTCCCATTGTTCTATCAGCGGTAATCGTATTCGTTGCGAGTTCGATCATGCACATGCTGCTCAAATATCATCGAAGCGAATACAAAAAACTACCGAACGAAGATTTGATGATCGAAGCCGCCGGTAAACAAGAAGTGCAACCCGGCTTCTACGCGTTTCCTCATACAACGGGTCCCAAAGATATGAAATCTCCGGAAACAATTGAGAAGTTCAAGAAGGGACCTGTCGGTTATCTCACAATTATTCCCAGCGGAGTTCCAGCGATGGGAAAGTATTTAACATGGTGGTTTCTCTATTGCATCCTGGTCGGTGTTTTCGTTGCCTACGTGACGGGACGGACAGTAGGTTCGGGCAGCGATTACCTTGCTGTATTTCGCATTGCGGGGACTGTTGGTTTTCTCGGATATGGAATCGGACATATTCTGGATTCCATCTGGAAAGGACAGCCCTGGAGCGCCACGATGAAGCATGTTATTGATGGTTTCATCTACGGCCTGCTGACCGCGGGCACATTCGGCTGGCTGTGGCCGCGTTGATAGCTTTATCGAACGCTCAAATAATGTTCACGCTGTTTTTTATCAAGACGTTCAATTGCATAACGCAAGAAAGTACGAGGCATAGTAGCGGCATGCTTATCTAAAAAGCGTAACAGTTTTTGCTGATCTTGCTTGCCTGCTTCGCGCAGCCAGCCTCCAGCGGCCTTGTGGATTAAGTCCTGATCGTCATTCAGCAACATTTCGGCGATCTTAAAAGTATCGGTTATATCGTTCTGTCTAATAAAATAGTAGGTACTGACAATAGCAGTGCGGCGTTCCCACATGTTTTTAGAACGCGCAAGTTTGTACAGGATATCGCGCGGTTTATCGAATAAGTAGCCACCGATCACATAGGGAGCGCAAACATCAACCAGATCCCAGTTGTTAATTCTATCCATGCGCCTCAAATAAAGATTGAACAGTTCTTTTCTGCGGCTTTCGGGTGTTTTCTTATTTCGGGCTTGTTTGTCCATGATGCTGAGCGCCCCGGCCCTGACTTCATGAACCGGACTTTCGAGCAATTTCTCGATCTCATCAGGCGGCAGATCAATAAACTCTTTGGCGAGGCCATGCGCACGCCCATGAATTGATCGCCCTCGCCGTACTCACCCTTGCCGGACTTGAAATAACGTTGAATCTTCTTCAGCTCCTCCGGCGAACGATGGGCTTCCATTCTTTTAACAAACCACTTCGCGCTAATCTCCTCTTTTTTTGCCATGTTTAAGGGAGGTTACTTTTTCGCGGCCATCTGTTTGCGGAGGCGTTCTTCCTGTTTCTGAAGCTCGGGCGTGAACTCCTCTCCGAATTCCTTCGGGTCAAACACCTGGCGGATTTCGATCTCCACATCAACGTTCTGCGGGTTGGGAATCCTCTTCACCCATGCAATCGCGTCCGCCATTGAGGGAAGCTCCCAGATCCAGAAACCGGCGATCAATTCTTTTGTCTCAACGAAAGGTCCATCGGTAACAGTAGTTTTTCTACCTGAGAATTTCACACGCGCGCCTTTCGAACTGGGATGAAGTCCCTCTCCAGCCTGCATAATACCGGCTTTTACCAGCTCTTCATTGAAGTTCATCATTTCGGTCAGAAGTGGTTCGGCCGGCATAACTCCCGCCTCCGAATCTTTGTCGGCTTTGATAATCACCATGAATCGCATTCCGTTTACCTCCGAATTGTTGGTTCATCAGATAGTCGTTTGCCCGGGGTCGAAATCGACAGGTGTATAATCAGGACAACTAGGGGACATCCAGTGATTCTGAACGATGCCGATCCCGCGTTTCCCTTGATTTCTGTCGTCATTTCAACTTATAACAGAAGCAATGTTCTGAAATGGGCAATCGAGAGCGTCTCGCATCAATCTTATAAGAATTGGGAGCTCTGGATTATTGGGGATGCTTGCACAGACGATACGGAAACGATGGTTTCCTCTTTCTCTGATCAAAGAATCCATTTTCATAATCTGCCTCAAAATGTTGGGGAGCAATCCGGACCGAATAACGAAGGATGCAAACGTTCTACAGGAGAATACATCGCATTCTTGAATCATGATGATCTCTGGTTTCCGGATCATCTGGAAAAATCATGGGAAACAATGCGGTCGACTGGCTCCGACCTGGTCTTTTCGCTTGTCGACAGAATTGATGCCCGGGGAAAAAGACAACTCAATGGAATATTTCGCAACAAGACATATCATCCGGGACTCTTAGTTCCGGCATCCAGCTGGCTATTCAAACGCGTGTTGTTTGAAGAAATTGGCCCATGGCGCTATTACAAGGAAATCTACAATATTCCTTCACAGGACTGGCTGTTTCGTGTTTGGAAAAGCGGAAAAAAGATTGAAATGGCGCCTTATCTGACTGTGATTGCGATCACCGGCAAACAGCCCGGCAGCTATTCTGAACGAAAAGAAAAAGACCATAAAACAGTATTCGAGCAGCTTCGAAACGATCCCAACCTTCGGGAAAATGAGCTGCTGAAGCTGCTCTTCAGCCAGCATGATGCGCTCATCCATTCCATCGACTATCTATCCGGAGCATCCTTTTCGAAACTATTGAAAGCTCTGCTCTATAAAATTGAGAGAGTTGCACAACGCTTATTAAAAATCGATCCAAGCTCCTATCGACGCAGAATGAAACTTCAGCGCAAAGGAGAATTCATCGATAGACTCAGAAGAATCAAGGGACTTCCTAAGAAGGCCTGAATGAATACAGAGGATCATAATCATGAAAGACGAACTGGAAAGCTCAAAAGGATTTCTGCCCGGCGCAAAAAGAGATAAGCAAAGCATTACTTCTGATTGGCATCTGCTTCAAGAGTTAATTGACGGAGTCAAGATCAGAGAAGTGAGAAACGTCTTAACGAAGAACGGAGGAATACTTACCGAAGTTTTTCGCAGTGATTGGGGTCTTCAGGAAAACCATGTTGACCAGGTCTTTCAACGGAGCCTCGAACCGAATGGAATTAGCGGATGGCATATGCATGGTTTTACGACCGATCGTCTTTTTGTGAATTGGGGATTATTGAAAATTGTTCTTTACGATGCGCGTTCGAACTCAACCACATTCGGACTCATTAACGAATTTTGTTTCGGATCGGTCCTTCCTGCCCTCCTGATTGTTCCTCCGGGTGTCTGGCATGGGGTGCAAAACTTGCGAAACGAAACCAGCGCGCTTCTGAATCTGGTAGACAAAGCGTATCAATATGAAGATCCGGATCACTGGCGCCTGCCAATCGATACAGATAAAATCCCGTATCGATTCGAACTCGGGTAGTTCGTTCGCTGGTGTCCAAATCGAAAGGTTGTGTGCAGGAATTTGTGATATAAATATTTCAAAAAATTGTTCATGAAACTTCATCGCGGCTTTCTCTCGATCATATTTATCCTGGTAATACTTTTTGCGTCCTGTAAGAAAAAAGAAGCCCCTTCCACGGCACAGATGAGAAATCCAATCTACGATTCTCCTGTATTGCAAGTTCCGGCTGCTCAAATGAGAGAAGAATTTCTCAAGGCTTACCGTTTGAAACCTGATCGAAGAGCCTTAATGGCACTAGCAGAAATAGATTATCTGATCACAGGAAAGAACAAGAAACCAACGGAAGCGAGATTTGTTCAAGGACGATGGAAGATCCTTTATGACGATAAGAAGGTCGCCGAGATTCCGGAATTTCCTGATTTTAAGGATTTGCTAAAAATTCTTCAGAAACAGGCCGAAGCATTAGTCGCAAAATACGAGCACACAGAAGCTCGATCCGTTCCGAAGCCTCAAGCGGCTTTTCTGGTGCCCCAAGCAATAGAATCTTTAAGAAACACAAATCAGAAGTGGAAACGGAAGACCCTTGATGTCCAAACTCTTTCGGAAGCTTCGCGATCCCTTACCGCTTTGACCCTCCAAAGTCTGGACCGGCTCGAGATTGCAGATATTGTTTCGGCAAGAGCGCTTGCTGCTACGGTTCTTACTCAAAAGTTATCAGGCGACCCCATGATTCGTGAAGAATGTCTTCTTGCACATTCGATGGGATATTCAAAACACGCGAATGAACTCGCTCTAAAGTTGCCGGAGAATGACCCTGTACGATTATTCTTCGAACAGAAAGACGATCAGTTGCTGAAGACTGCATCCACTCCAGCATCCACTGACCAAACGCGATACCTTAGCATGATGCGCATCTCCCTCAAGCGGGATTCGGGTGCATGGAACAAGTTGTCAACTACACTTTTTAAGAACCGGGACAGCGCTTTAAGTCTGCTCAAAACTGGTCTGGATGTTCGCCAATTTGAAATGGCCGGTCTGTCGCACTACATCCAACCACTTGTCTTTCTTCAGATCACAAAAAATAAAGTTACATCGAAAGAGCTTTCCTCACTCAGACAAGCGGACTCAACCCGCAAATTCGAAACGGAACTTAGCGAATATGCGAAAGCTCAATCAGGACCTTTCTGGGATGCCGAAATTTCTACGGCTTTCTTCCGGGCTTTTTTTTATTCCTCTTTAGATATAGTCGGCCGGCACTATCTGGACTCACTTGCATCCAAAGAGGCTGTATCAGAATTCAGCAGACAACTGGGAAATAGCGCTTCTCCAATCGAGGAACAATTTCACCTCTGGTACACAAAATTGGCGGAATCAGATCAAGGGAAATCGAATGAAAGAGCAATTGTTGCTAACTTCTGGAAACTATCAGAGCTGGGTGCACCTCCACTGATGCGATGGTTCGCACTGTTGATGGATCGTCTTTCGGTTTGGCATCGTGATTTTTCTCTTGTGACAAGAGAGTGCGTATCCAGGTTCGACAGCCGGATATCTCACAGAATGTTTCTGCAAGATGTTGCTTATCAGAGGCTAGGCGATCTGAAACTGGCGGAAACATTGTGCAAGAGTGTTGTTCGAGTGTCAGTAGAAGAATCCGTAGAGACAATGAGGTGTGCGCATTTCATTGGAAATGATGATTTGGTTTTGAAGGCTCTAATGTCAACCAAGAAAGACTTTTCTTCGCGCAGCATTGCCTTGTTTTATCTAAAACGGGACTTCCAAAATCGTGATGTGGTTCAGAAAGCTTTTGAAAACGCAATTCGGCTTGACCCTGAGAGTTGGAATCTAAGAAATCAATATGCAGACTTCTTAAGCGATGCAGACGCTCTTAACGAAGCCTGTACCACAATTGAAGACTGGCTTAAGCACTACGAGGACACATCTTCTGGATTTGATGCCATTCAAGCACGCACACTTCTTGCTCGTGTTTACGGTAGGATGGGCCAGTACCAAAAAGGTTGGAGTACAATCGAACCTGTCGTTTCCAGCTGGCAGGGCGGTGCATTAATGGAGGCTGCCGATTACTGGATCATCTAAAACGCAAAAAGGAGTCGAAAGAAATCCAGGATGCCGCATTAGAACGTTATCCTTCCTCGTTTTGGACCAGAATTGCTGCAGCAAAGATTTCGTGGCGCAACGCACATTACAGGGAAGCGGCTCAAGTCCTTAAGTCTTACAAATATCCTACGAGTTACAATGATTGGTGTTACAGTTTGGCGCCAGAGTTTGGAGAGGTTTTTGCCAATGGGAATTCGGAAGCTGCCATTGCTGCCCTTTCCGCTCTGATCGAAGCTGGGATTCAGCCCACGAACCTGACCTGCCTGGACCACACAATTGAAAAGAAAGGCAATTTTGTTCTGGCGTTCACCGTTCAAGATTATGTTTATCAGCATGGTGCAGCCGACGAGCGTTCGCTTCTTGACTGTTATCGACAGCAAATAAAAATCAAGGATCAAAAAGCGGGGTTGGAATGGCTCAAGGCGAGAGTTCCTTCAAACGATCGAAACCGCTTTTGCCTGAATGCTATTCAGGATCAGGAATTCGCCCTTCTTTGGGACTTTATTCAGCAACCCACTGCGGATAACGATGAAATCGTCTGGCTCATGCGCGCGATTGCCTGCGCCAGAAAAAATGGGAATGATCCCCATAAGAAGGAGTTGCTGCAATACTACACTCGAACGGATACGGATTTTCACCACAAAATGGGGCAGTACCTGATGGGTATCATTAGTGAAAACGAGAGTTTGGATCTTGCAACAGACCCATCAAAAAAAGCTGCGGTAAGTTACGCCATTGCTGTGAAGGCTCACGGCCAAAATCGCTACGAAGATGCTTCGGACTGGTACCGGATCAGCGTAGAAACCGGAGTGGAGAAAGAGGTTTGGTTTAAATTTGCCTGTGACGCTCTGTTTAGATGGTCCCAGAGCGGCCGTGGTTTATGGAAAGCGGCAGAAGAAAAGCTCTAAAAGTGGAGCTGACGGGATTCGAGCCCGTGACGTTCTGAATGCCATTTCCAGTGTGGGAACCAATCACTATCTGACGACTTGTCAATCTTTGACCAACTCACAGACATTTTGTCTCTCACAGCCTTGATTCCTCCCAAGTTCTGCCTGGCTTGAAACTTGCGTAGGAACACTAAAGAAAGGAGAAAAAAGATGGAACAAATTAGCACCCAGGCCAGACATCGTACTTTTATCTACACCACGAACTTAGGGGATATTGGACAGCGAGCTGGAATCCTGAGTTCTCCTGGCAAACAAGAAATTCGCGTCTCCAGCCCTCCTGAATTCAAAGGGGAAGATGGTGTATGGACCCCCGAACATTTCTTCGTAGCGGCAGTGGATTCATGCACAATGATGACCTTTCTGGCATTAGCGAGACGTCAAGGCTTGATGGTGACGAAATACACTTCTCAGGCAACTGGAGTTCTCGAATTTTTGGAAGGCAAGTACAGTTTCAGCAAAGTTATTTTGGAGCCTCACATATTTGTGGAGCACATCGTAGATATTAGAAAAGCTAAGGATCTCTTGAATGAAGCGCACCGTACTTGCTTGATTGCAAACTCCATCCGATCAGAAGTGACCATGGAACCGGTCGTTCAGTGGACCCCGTAAAACGCACAGGATCATGGAATTCACCACCCTATCTTAGAAAACGGATTCCAATTTCTTCACATTCTTCTCTTCCCTTAGCTCCGACGTCACGACGCAAGATCCCATAGAAATACCAGCGCTTAATTGGTAAGATTGAAACAGTGGACAGCGCGGGAAAAAAATTCTTTGTGACTCAGTGTCTCTCTGGTTTTTCTATTCTTACTGATGCTTGGTAAAGACGATTCTCTTATCGGCAAAATCATCGGTCACTACAAGATCCTTGAGAAACTTGGCGCCGGAGGAATGGGCGAGGTTTACGTTGCTCAGGACACGAAGTTGTCGCGAAAGATTGCGCTGAAAGTTTTACCACCCCAACTCGCAGCAAATACCGATCGTCTCCAACGCTTTGAGCGGGAAGCCAGGGCGGTAGCCGCGTTGAATCATCCGAGTATCGTTACTCTGTTTTCGGTTGAAGAATTTCAGGGGCTCAACTTCATTACGATGGAGCTGGTTCAGGGGAAAAACCTATCGAACTTGATTCCGGCCCATGGGATGTCATTGAAACGGTTTCTGGATTTAGCCATTCCGATTACGGATGCGATCAGCGTAGCGCATCGGCAAGGAATTATCCATCGCGATTTGAAACCTGACAACATTATGGCGAATGAGGATAGTCGGGTAAAAATTCTGGATTTTGGACTTGCAAAGTTAAAACCGCAAACATCGAATTCCAGCGAATTTGAAGAGACTGAATCCGATTTCTCTGCTAGCTCGGTTACCGGGCAAGGTATGGTTCTCGGAACAGTTGCCTTTATGTCACCGGAACAAGCGGAAGGCAAAGAGGTCGATCATCGCACCGACATTTTTTCTCTGGGCATAGTTTTCTATCGGATGCTGACGGGTCAGTTACCTTTTCAGGGAGCTTCACCCGCTTCGTTGATTTCATCGATCCTCCGTGACGTCCCCCGTTCGGTTGGCGATCTAAACGCGGCGGTGCCGCCTCAGATTAGCAAGCTCGTAAAACGCTGTCTGCAAAAAGATCCTGATAAACGCTACCAGAGCACCGTAGATATTCGAAATGAACTCGAAGAAATAGCAGAAGAATTCAAATCTGGCAAAACGGTAAAATCAGCCCCGATCGCTGGTCGCTTCGCCTGGAAACCTATTATCATTTCCTCTGCGGTGTTTGCTTTCGTTCTTTTCGCCGGGATGGCCACATTTTTGATTCTTCAGCGAAGTAAAGTGCAAAACCAAAATCTAACCACGGCGAGTTTTCAGCAGCTTACCGATCAACCTGCTCAGGAATTATTCCCAAGCATTTCTCCGGATGCAAAAAACATTGTGTTCGCGAGTAGAGCTCTGCAAAATTGGGACATTTATTTGCAGAGGATTGGCGGCAAGAACCCGATCAATCTGACCAAGGATAGCGAATTTGATGATACGCAACCTGCTTTTTCACCCGATGGTGAAAGGATCGTGTTTCGATCGGAACGCGAAGGGGGTGGTTTATTCCTGATGGGTTCGACCGGGGAATCAGTGTTGCGGTTAACCGATTCTGGTTACAATCCCGCCTGGTCTTCGGATGGCAAGGAAATTATTTTTGCCACATTAAATATTTCTCTTTCAACAAGACGACCCACAACAAGTGAGTTATGGGGCATCGGCATCGCGACCCAAAAGAAACGACTCCTCTTCAAAGGAGATGCAGTTCAGCCGAACTGCTCACCGCATGGCGACAGAATCGCTTTCTGGGCTCAGGCAAAAGAAAGCAGTCAAGCCGACATTTTTACAATTTCTTTCAACGGTGGTCAGCCGGTTTCTCTTACCAATGATGCTGCTGTTGATTGGAATCCGGTTTGGTCGCCGGATGGAAATTTCATTTATTTTTGCAGCGATCGTGGTGGAAGTATGAATATTTGGAAGATTCCAGTTGATGAGAAATCGGGAAAAGCCCTTGGTCAACCTCAGCCGGTCACGACGGGAGTTGCAGCAGAGAGCGAGCATCTCAGTCTTTCTCAAGATGGGCGTCACATCGCTTATGTTGCACGTGTGGAAACAAAAAATATTTTGAGAATCGGTTTTGATGCTCTTAAAAAAACCTCTCAGGGGGAACCCAGCTGGGTGACGCAGGGCTCTAAGCTCGTTGCATTTCCGGATGCTTCTCCCGATAACAGTTGGATTGCTTTTGTTTCTGAAGGAAAGCAGGAAGATCTTTTCATAGCTCATCCGGATGGAACAGGGACTCGCCAGTTAACTGATGACGCTTATAAGGATCGCGCGCCGCGCTGGTATCCCGATGGGAAATCGATTGCTTTTTTTTCAAACCGAAGCGGTAAGTACGAGATTTGGACGATTCATCCGGATGGTAGCGGACTCAAGCAACTAACGCATTATCCCGGCGCACATTATCCAGTATGGTCACCCGACGGTATGAGAATAACGTTCTCTCATCACGCACCAAATGGCACCTTTATCTTTCAACCGCATACGAACCAAATCGAACGGCTGCCATCACTTCCCGATGCCAGTCAAACCTTTGAAGCCTGGTCCTGGTCGCCCGATGGCAAACAAGTTGCCGGGATTCGTCATCTTGAAAATGGTGATCATGTCGGCATAATGGTGTACTCTTTTGCGACCGGAAAACTTGATTCTCTTACCAATTTCAGGGGAGTGGCCGATCTGGCTAAAAGATAACCGCACCATTCTGTTTTTTTCTAAGGACAAAATTTATTCGGTCGATTACCAGTCAAAAGAACCTCATGAAGTCCGCTTCACTCCATCCCAACAGATCATAGGAGCCTTTACAATTTCTCCAGATGAGAACTTCTTGTATCTTCCTATCGACACAACTCAGGCGGATATCTGGCTCCTTAACCTGAGCGGAAACTGAATGAGAAAGCCAGGGTGATAGAATTAGGAAGTCTCAATATGAACGAGTTTCTTGCTTCACTGCATCTCGATAAAGGAACGGCGTCGTTCATTGCTATCTCATTAGCTTTTGTGGCTCTGGAACGTCTTCGCCCATGGCGCAAGGAGCAGGCGCTATTTCGCAAAGGATTCCTTACCGATCTGGCCCACATCACTTTCAATGGGTATTTTTTCCGCCGGCTATTTTATTCTGGAGCATCCGTATATGTGGCCGTGCGTTTTGCAAATACCATGGAGGCTTTGGGGATCTGGGACACTCTGAAAAGCGCCGTTATGAAAGGACAGCCTTTGTGGATTCAATTTCCGGTTCTCTTCCTTTCTCAGGATTTCATGAAATATTGTGTTCATAATATCTTGCACCGCGTTCCCTTTCTCTGGCAATTTCACAAGGTGCATCACAGCGTTCAGATCATGGATTGGATCGGAAACATGCGTTACCACTGGCTGGAGGTAGTCGTTTACAACTCGCTGCTATTTATTCCTCTCAGCTTTCTTGGATTCAATCCCAAACTGTTTTATTTTATTGCGCTTTTTGAGATCACGATCGGGCATTTCAATCATTCGAATATCGATTTTGATATCAAATGGCTTGGCTACGTGGTAAATAATCCACGGTTTCATATCTGGCACCATGCTGCGGATGACCCAAAGGCAATCAACAAAAACTTTGGAATCATGCTCAGCTTGTGGGACTGGATTTTTGGAACTGCTTATATGCCCGAAGGCCGCGTTCCCCAGGTTCTCGGGTTCCAGGGCATCGAGCGATATCCTTCCCGATTTCTGACACAGCAATTTTTTCCTTTCAGCATGATCTCCCGTGTTTTCCGGCGAACCAGCATCGAAGCCAAAGCCGAGGGTTAGGCCTTCATATAGCTTTTTTAGGCTATTTGAACAGAAGCACGCAAAGAACGCAAAGGGAAAAAAGACAAAATCTTTGTGGCCTTTGCGGCCTTCTGTTCAAAATGAAAATACGACCTTTGCAGAGGCGGTCGCGGAATTAAAGTGGAGCTGACGGGATTCGAACCCGTGACCTTCTGAATGCCATTCAGACGCGCTCCCAACTGCGCCACAGCCCCAGGCAGATTTCAGATGTTAGATTTTAGATGGAATGCAGATTTAGTGCAAATTTCTTTCAGACGGATTATTGGCAGTCGTTTCCCAACCTCCCCTTAATCCCCTCCTTCATAAGGAGGGGAAATTCGAGCATCGCACAAATAGAAACTTCAGACGCCGGTGTAATCGGTTTGCAGGAACCGGAGGAACTTTGGGGAGTTTGGATCCTTTCGATAACCGACGGTCCGTCCGCCTTCGTAGTATGTGACGCGGAAAAATATTTCGTTCACCGCATCTTTGTCGATATCGAGCTCAATGATTTCTCCGGAGGAACCGAGAATGGAAACGTCAGTGAATTCCATGGGGGAGATAATCTGAACTTTCTTGTTGGAGAGGCAGTATTTGTAAAGCGCTGAATAGCCGGCAACTTCCCCGCTTGTATACGATGCATACAAACAATCTTTGTTATCCTGATTGAGAAAGTATGAAAATTTTCCCTCTTCCGATTGTTTGAGGAATTTTTCGAATGTTTCCAGGTAATAAACATCCTGTTCTGTGAGATCCTTTCTTTTAATAGCCATCTCTTTGAATCTCCGGGTCTCCATGATTCTGCCCTTGGAAACATGACGATCAAGCTGTTCGATGATGGCGGAATCTGAGAAATCAGACTGTTGATAAATGACAGGCTCCGGTAATTCTGCTTCTAACGAAGCAATCACGAAAATATGCTCTGTTGATTCGGGAATTTTCACAGCATCAGGAACTTCAAGTCGCAGTCCTAAAGACCATTCGGGAAAGGTTCCCACACTGTTTTGCAAAATGAAGTTCCCGGCCGGCGCAGTAAAGACCTCAGACCCCAGAACAACCGTCAGTTTTAAGGAACCTTCCAATATTTCTGGAGGAAGCATCTGTGTCAGCGATTCCCGCGGTAAGTCGATCGTGATGTCATCCTGGAATCGTTCTTTTCCGCTAATTTTCGTGAAGAGTTTGGCGAGATCCTCATCCGCAATCTTCCTGCTCCTTCTGACCGGTGAAAGATCCAGTTGAATAAAGACGCCCTCTTCCGATCGAATCAAATCACCAAGGAAGATGCGTTCTTCGAATGCCATGCCTTCCACCATGGTGAAAAATGATGACAGGAGGAATATGGCCAACAAAGTGAATTTCATTGGAATCATTTTAACAAAATCGTTGCGCCCAAAAATAGTTGACTAAGTCAACTAATTTGAACATCATGGAAACGCCCAATTCAGGATCCTTCAAATCAAAAACAATCGGATGACATTAACGAATCGCAGGATCCTCACGTCAATTCTTTTTGGTTTGGCCATTGTCATCCCGCCGTTGTTGGTGATCATTATCATCCTTCGATTTGGAGTAGACGTGCCGTATTGGGATGATTGGGCATTTGTACGCATTCTGGAATTGATTCAACAAGGCCGGCTGACACTGAACGCACTGATGGCCCAGCACAACGAACACCGGATGCTTTTTCCAAGACTGCTAAAACTTGGATTAATCAACTTGAGTGACTGGAACACGTTCTATGAATTGTTTGCAAGCTGGATATGTATCGCACTCAGTTTCGTCGTCTTATGGGACCTGCTGCGCATCACGCTGGTCGACGACATGAAGCGCTGGATCAAACCTTTCGTTGTTGTAAACGGCTTTTTACTTTTTTCGCTCGCGCAAGGCGAGAATTTTATTTGGGGTTGGCAACTTCAATGGTTCCTTGCAGAGTTTTTCACGATCCTGTCGATCTGGGCCCTGGCGCGATGGAAGGGGCGCTGGATTGGCGTTCTGGTGGCAGCATTGGCGGCTTTCGTAACGACCTATTCGATCGCCAGCGGACAATTTCTGTGGGCTCTCGGGTTATTAGTCTTGCTCATTGAGCGAAATATCTGGAGACTCGCCAAACTCTTTTTCTGGACAATAACCGGAACGGTCACGCTCGGTTTTTACTTTTATCATTTTAAAACGGAGGATACTGAATTATTTACGTTCATCGAAAAACCGCTTGCTTTCATCCAATTCATTCTGGCAAGTCTTGGATCCACTTTCGGCGCCTTCGGACCTTTTGGAGGTCTCAATGCATCGATCGTGTACGGCGCGCTTGGCGGAGTCATTTTCTGTAGCTCAACCATCTTTCTTTGGCGTCGCTCTTCGAACTGGGTCATCAAACTTTTGCCATGGATGCAGCTCGCCGGTTACGGCTTGATGAGCATCATCGCCACCGCGGTGGGAAGAGTGCAGTACAGGGTTGAATACCACGCGCTTGTCAGCCGGTATTCGATTTTTGCTCTCCTGTTCTGGACAGGGACGCTGGTGGATGCGGTTGTATGCCTGGAAGTTCTGGCAAAACAACGTAACTGGCGACCTCAGCGCATCCGACTTTCGCTCGCAATTTTCGTAGCAGTGCTGTTTTGGGGTTATGTGAACACATCCGCAGGAAGATACGCACGGTTGAATGAATGGACCCACCGTTTCCACATTGGTCAGAGCGCATTGTACGACTACCGGCTGGCAACCGATGGCGACATCAAAATGTTTAGTCCCGCGAATCCCACCGAAACTCGCCGTCGCGCTGCTGTACTGGAGACTCTACGCCTTGGTCCTTATAAAAAAGGGGCCGGCCCGGAGATTGTTGCACGACTGAATCAAGCCTGGTTGGAAGAAACAAGAAGATTGAATCTTGTGGCTTCAGAAGTGAGAGCCAATCAGATTTACATCGTTCCGGGAGATGCGCTGGAAACAGAGCAGAGAGGAAAATTATTGAGGTTCACGGTTGGGAAACGAAAAGCAATTCAATGCTTCATGAGTTCGGACAAGTTACCCCGCTCGGAGCAGCGCTTTTTAATGTTCCAAAGCCAAAGTGCAAGCCACGTCCGCGTGCACTGGCTTAGCAATCAGGTCAAAAAACAATTGTTTGATATCTACGGCATTCCTCTCGGAAACGGATGGCGAGCGTTTCGATTGCAAGTCCCAACGGACGTTCGCGGTTATGCATTTGCATTTTTCTATACCAGCGATCCTCCGATTGAGGATAAGGTCAAAATACTGGTTTACGACCGCCTCGGTTCTTCCTGAGGATTAAGTTTCCTTCGGCGCGACTACGTCTGTGTTGATCCAGATTTCCTTCTCGTATTTTTTGCGGAGCATATCGCGGTAGGCGCGAACAAAAGAATTCTCTTTCTGTGAGATCAGTTGCTGGCGGAGGTTATCTTTTTGCTTCGCAAACTCCGCAGGATCGTAAGTTTTCTTGTCCTTGAGCTGAAAAACGACATAACCATCTTCCGCTTTTACAGGAGGACTGATCTGCCCGGTGTTCATCGCGAACGCTTTCTCGCTGACTTCCTTCGCGTTTCCAAGATCGCCAATGTAGCCTTCCTGCGTAAAAGGCTCGCTCGTTTTTACTTCCAGCTTTTCCTTTTCCGCTGCGGCTTTCAGGTCCGTAGAACCCGCAAGAGATGCGTAAAACGCTTGGGCTTTTTCCTGGGAGACTTGCGCAAGTTTCTGTTCGCGCACTTTATCGGTCGCCTTCGCTTGCACTTTTTCAAACGGTTCCTGTCGCGATGGTTTTGTATCGACCAGCTGCAGGACCGCAAAGTCCTGGAAGACGGCGACCGGCTCGCTCGTTTCCTCTTTCTTCAATGCAAAAGCGGATTCACGAAAGGAGGGACTGAGTCCGGCGAGTTCCTGATCCTTCGAAAAATAATCCGTGGTTTTCAGCTCCACCAGCTGAATCTTTGCAATATCGGAAAATGATTTTTTGTTCTTTGTGACCTCTTCGTGAATTTTTGTTGCCTGATCTCTGGCATTCTGAATCGCTTTCGGTTGAGACAGTTCGCGATAAATCTGTTCCTTTACCAGCGCAAACTCAAATTTCGTTGCCGGCTGTTTTTCCATTACCTGAATGATGTGATAACCGAATTGTGATTTGACCGGATCCCCTATTTTTCCAGGCTCCTGTGAAAATGCATACTTGTCAAATTCGGGAACCATACGGCCACGACCAAAGGAACCAAGTTCCCCGCCCCGCTCTTTTGAGCCCGTATCGTCGGAATATTGCTTTGCCAGAGCCGCAAAATCACCGCCGGCTCGAAGCTGTTTCACGAGGTCTTCCGCCAGTTTCTTGATCTCCTCTTCCTTCTTTCCTTCCGTCTTCAGAAGTATGTGTCTGGCCCGCACCTGTTCGGGGCGAGAAAAACGCTCCGCGTTTTTATCATAGAATTGTTTCAATTCCTGATCAGTAACCTGCACCCGATTCTTATCGGAGGAATGGGAGAGCCAGAGATATTGAATCTTTCGCAGCTCGCCTGTCTCAAATTCTTTTTTGTGCCCATCGTAGTAGGCCTTCGCCTCTTCCGGAGTGACCTGAACATCGTTCCCTTCCGAACTGAATTTCACGAAATCGATCGTTGCGGTGAGGCTCGATTTGCGATACTGCTCTTCCAGTTCCTGGTCACTGACCAGGATTCCGGCAGTAAGCAGATCGTCAAATTTGGAAACCACGATGTCTTCCGCAATCATGCTTTCAAAGCTGGGGACATCCATATGAAAAATTGCATTCACTCTGCCGCGATACTGTTCCATTCCCACGAAGTTTCCGTTTTCGGTGAAGTACGGAGAAGAAAGAATCTTCCTGCGAACCTCTTCTTCGGACGCTTTGACGCCGGCCTTTTTTGCTTCCATTAGAAGAAGTTTCCGGTCCACAAGTGTGTCCACCGCCTGTTTTCTTAAAAAGGTGCGCATTTGCGGAGTCATCTCAGTTTGCTGAAAATACCGTTTCTGCTGTTCTTCCATGAGAGACAGCATGTTTTGATATTCGATCAGGCTCACCTGTTCCGATCCAATAGCAGCGATGTGACGATTCGGATCATTTCCCACGGATGCAAAATCGCCGGCATAAAAGGCGATAAAAACCAAAATCACAAAACCCAGAACGATCTGTACGAAAACTTTTCGCGAACGAATTGATTCAAGCATAAGATCTCACTCTTCTAATATCTTAGTAAGTTCCAATTTGCCTTTGCGAAGCACCGTATGATGGCCATCCAGCTGTCGATTGGAAGAAGGAAAATCCAGACGGAAATGGGAGCCGCGGCTTTCCTGGCGCTGCAGGGCAAAGGAACCCATTAATTTAGAGCAATCCAGCAAATTTAGCAATTCGAGTTCTTCGAGGTTGCGCGGGGTGAAGGATGGTATTTCCTGCAAAGCATTCAGGCCGGCGCGAATTCCCGTCTCGTCCCTTAGAAGGCCGAAGTGTTCCCAGCTGAGTTTTTGGATCAGGGAACGAAGTTCGGACAACCCACTCTTTGCCTCCCCCTTTATAAGGGGGAGGAGATCTGCACGCGCATCTTCCCGGTCAAGGGGGAGGGAACCAGGTAGATGCCCCTCCATGGATTTTGCGGCGCGGGCGCCGAAGACGAGTCCTTCCAGCAGGGAATTGCTTGCGAGGCGATTCGCGCCATGCACTCCATTGCAGGCAACTTCGCCGGCTGCAAAGAGACCCGGTATGGAAGTTTCACAATTCAAATTGGTGCGCACGCCTCCCATCCAGTAATGCGCGCTGGGACTCACAGGAATCAGATCCACTGAAAGATCCAGTTCATAGTTTTGCAAGAACTCGTGGATATTGGGAAAACGATCTCTCAATTTCTGGCGACCGATCGAGGTCGCATCCAGATACACCCAGGAACTGTTTGTCTTTTTCAGCTCGCTAACGATTGCGCGGCTGACAATATCTCGGGGGGCTAAATCTCGCAGAGGATGATACTGGTTCATGAACGCCTTCCCCTCAACGTTCTTGAGCACTGCACCTTCGCCGCGCAAAGCTTCGGTCAAGAGAAAGCGCGGCGCGGATTGCCGGTGGAACGCAGTTGGATGGAACTGGTAAAACTCAAGGTCCATCATGTCTGCTCCGGCCCGGTGAGCAAGAGCAATGCCATCGCCGGTGGCAACAGGAGGATTTGTCGTGTGACTGAAGATCTGCCCGGCGCCGCCGGTTGTCAACAAAACGGATCGTGCCATCGCGGCCGTTCGCTCGCCGCTCCTTTCATCGAGCGCGTAAATTCCTACGCAGCGGCCCTCCTGAAGGATGAGGTCCAGCGCAGGGCGGTCGCAACTGATCTGAATGCCCGGAGTTTGCTGCGCCCAGTTCAGAAGAGCGCGGACAATTTCTTTTCCGGTGGCGTCACCTGCGTGCAGAATCCGGTTGTGCGAATGCGCTCCTTCGCGTCCGAAAATAAAGCGCCCTCCCTGCTGGTCAAAACGCGCACCCCAGGCTACTAATTCATTAATTCTAATGGGACCTTCTTCTACAAGAACCCGGACGGCCGGCTCATAACAAAGCCCATCCCCTGCGTGGATCGTATCCTGATAGTGGAACTCAACCGTGTCTCCTTCTTGCATGGCCGCTGCAATGCCACCTTGCGCGAAACGGGTGTTGCTTTGCCAGGGATCCCCTTTGCAAAAAACTTTCACGGAACCCTTCTGAGCAAGCTCCAGCGCGCCGCGTAATCCGGCTATCCCGGAACCTACCACAATGTAATCGCAGGAATCGGTCTTCATATCTAAAGTATATATTTCACCAAGGAGTGATAAAATGGAAAGGGGGAGCATGGGGGAGCAAGGGAGGCGTTCCAGGTTGCGTCCAAGTTTTTCCCGGATCGGGCGCTGGCAGCCATCTATCATATTGTTTGACACTTCCCGTTCTGCAACAGCGCTTGCCAAAGATCGAAAGACCGGAAAATCAGCCCTTGTAACCTACCTCAAACCTGCGGTCGCGGAAAGCACTCGCGCGAAACTTCTCTTCCTGGTCAATGCAGAACGGATTAAGAAATCAGGCGAACGGTTCCGGATGTGCAAAGTGGATGGCGCTCATTTGCTGATTCAAAAATTCCAGGACCAGATGAGCCTGGCCGGACTGTTCGAAAACCTAAACAAATCAGGTAAGAGAATGCCGGAACGGATTCTATGTCGAATCCTCTACTCCATTAGTTCTAAAACAATAAAACTCATTCGAGGCAAGGTTCATTTCGAATTCCATCCGGAATCGATCACAATCTGCCGAAACGGCCGGATCGGTCTATGTTTCGCGCTTCCCGATCGCGGTTATAAGCTTTTTGCCTATCAGATTCCCAATCTACTGGTCAGTTTTATCTCCGGCTTCAGTGGAAGCACCGGCTATGCGAGTGTTCGACTCAAAACACTATTTTCTTATCCGACTCTTCAGAATTTGAAACAATTGCGTTCCGAGGCAGCCGGCCAAGGAGAGATGAATGGATGGCTGAAAACAGTCCTGAACAGTCAGGAAGTACCGGAAGAAGATCCCGAGCTGGAGCTCAGGCAACTTCAGCGCATGACAACGAGCCCGCAACAACCGGTTACCAGATCGCTTGATCGTCAGGTTCGGCAATCCGAAATTGAGTTACCGGCGCCTTCGCCGGCTAAACCCAAAACGATCTGGGGAGTTTACGTTTCACTGGCAGGGCTCCTTTTCATGATCGTTATGGCTGCTGCATGGGAAATGGGGGAGTCTCCTTCACCGTCAAACGATAAAAAACCGGGAGACCGTCCACCTCTTTTAGTTCTAGCTCCTGATGCATTGTACTCCCGGACCGGTAAGACCGTTGCAACAGTCTTAATACTTGTTGATAAGAATGGAAGTGTAATTTCACATAAATTTCAACGGGCGACTCCAGATCAGGTCGCAACTTACAACGAATCGATACGGCTGATGAAATTTCAGTCCAGCTATACGAGCGGAAAGCAAAAAAGCGCATGGTTAATCATAAATTTGCCGTTAGAAAGCTCAAACAGATTACGGTAGATGCCCGTGGTTTCACGCTGGTTGAGTTTGTGATTTCTCTGTTCCTATTTACGATGGTTTTAATGGGCCTCTTTAATCTGCTTTCTGTAAACATGCTGGGATTAAAGCTTTCGAAGGATCAGCAAGCGTTGGAGAATATTGCAATCGCACAGTTGCAGGAGCTCATCACCACCACAAAATGTATCCCTCTCGACCCTTTGCTGGAAGTATGTGTTGGAGATTGTCCGGCAAAATACAGGGAGACAGACTTCGAAGGAAGGTCTATTACGAGTCAATGGAAAACTTATGAGGAGAACGTAACCGGCAGCGAATCGGTCAAAACTTATCGAATCGAAATGTTTGTTTATTTCACGAACAAACCTGTGACAACAAAAAAATATGTTGCAACGAAAATTTGTTACCAGCAATAACGGGTACACACTTGCCGAAATATTGGTGACGGTTGGCCTGATTGCATTAGCTGCCGGTATTGTTGTCGGGATCAATGTTCTCAGTTCCAAAAAGCAAAACAGCTTGATCTATTCCGCGCGGCAGTTTACAGCAGACATTCATCGCGGCATTCAACAATCAAGAGCTCGATCGCTTGAATTCCGCTTAGAGGTAAACAGTTCCAACTACCAGATTTACAGAGAGAATGGAACTTCTCCCGCCGGGTATCAGGCGGAAGATGAAATGATACTCCAGAAGAATTTGACAGACGGTGTGACCATCGTTGCTTCCGGACATCCAGCCATACCGGCCGAGTGGGGTGATCCTTTAAGCTCCACAGACGTTGAGCCGGTCGCGATTGGTAGCACCATTCCTTTTACTGGCAGGGGATTCACTCAGGAGAAAGCAGTTGTGTTTTTTCTTGAAGGAACACGAACCTATGAGTATGTATGCGTACATCTATTCTTATCGGGAGATGCCGAGGTTGTTCGCTCCTCAGATTCGACATGGGTTGCAGCGCCGGCGGGAGTAAATCAATGACCAGGGGTTTCACTTTAATCGAGGTTCTGGTGTCGGTAGCATTGGGAGTTCTCCTGATCATTGCTGCTTATGATCTTCTTTCGGATGTAAGCCGGAGCAGTTTTCGAACGAGGGGGAAGCTGACAGCCATCTCGCGGGCTAGAACGGTTCAGGACCAGCTGCGATACTACGTTCAAAATGCTGGGCTGGGCGTTCCTTCCGGTACACAGACAGTCCTGCAGGCCGAGAAGGATCATCTGTCGCTCAATTTGAACGCTGAGTACTTCAGCTATGCGACTGCCGAATATTTCCTTCCCGCTAATATCCCGTCAGATGTTGTGGTGCAAAGCGTAACGGATACTCAAACCGGTTCTGCTGTTGCGATACTTTCATTTTCCGGCGAACAGATCTCCAGTACACCGGTTCTTCAGGCGTACGACAAAAATACAAGTAAACTGACGCTTTTCAATTCCAGTTCTCTCTGGATTGCGAAAGGCAACTACATTGGAAAACCGTACAAAACGCATACTTTTACCATCAGCAATAATCGCTTGATGCTGACGGCAGGAACTCAAGTAACGACAATCGCAGACGGATTGGAGAGTTTCGATGTGGCGTTTCTCTATGATCCACCCTGGATAGATTCCAACGGAAATGGTTCGATCGATCCCGGGGAAGATGAAGGGGCGATCTGGTGTTACGACGCATCGCAGGACCAGCCTTCCACTTATGACCCTGGTGGGATGCAAAGAATCCTGGATACGGATCTTTCAGGTGATATTACTTACTCCGACGATCAGAATTCCGACTCCCTGATAGAAGGGACGGCATTCAGCGGAGCGGTCGACACGGATGGGAATGGCAAACTTAATGGGATTCCTTTTGATCAGGCGTCCGTGGTCCGAATCTGGATTCTGGTGAAGAGTGAAAAACTGATAGGAGCCGGAGGAACAACAAAATATCTGGTCGGAAGTCGCATTCTTTCGTTCAACGACAACGTGCAAAGAATTGTTTCTTATTTCGATGTTGCCCTATGAATCCTCATCAAAAAGGAAGCGTGTATCTTGTTGTTTTGATTGTCATTACAATTCTGACGATTCTCGCGAATTTTTTGTTTGATTATTTTCAGAGCCATACCAGGGCTCGTAAAGCGCATGAGACATACGTCACGGCATCTCAGCGGGCGACGGCGACCATGGATATCGCGAGTTCCTGGCTCGCGGCTCAACAAAATCCACCTGAAGAAAATCTTTCTGCCTCTACATCAATCCGTAATGATACCCCCACCATCAGCGATCTCGTAAAACTGATTTCCGAAGGTGGCGTCACAGCTAATAGTTTTTACTGGTTCTCCTTCAATAATGATGGCAATCAAGATGTAGGTTTTGTCATTCTGCCGGCGGGCTCGCATCCTTCTGCCGACTGTGGCGCCGGTTACGATCCGGGATGCAGCTCGGAACATCTCTATGTTGTGATCAGTCGCTGTCGTTATCTCGACAACACTCTTGTGGAACAAAAACGCTATATAACAAAGAGCTTCTATTGATGATGAAGAAAACACTTGATCTCTTTTTCGGTTTGCTGCTTCTGCTGTGCTTTTCGACGTCTTCATCCGGGCAGGCAATCAACCTTTCTGAAGTCTGCTCTTTCTTATTGCGTGGCACAAATTGCGGAGCGGCCACTTCTTTCCCGACTTATGCCGCTTCCGTAACAACCTGGAATGCACCCCTGGGCCGCCTGATCGTACCTGAGTCGCTGATGTCGGATTTCCTGGGAGATGTAACAGTGATTCAGGCCAGCAATGCAACGATCCCATCCACGGCCGGTGTAAACGAAATTTTCAAGGTGGGCGAAAAACTGCAACAAGATGTCGATGCCAACGCATCAAACTTGAAATTTAGAATTCATATTCCGGGAAGCGGTGAGCAGGATTTTGTAGATTCCAACCAAACTGTGATCGATTACTTAAAACAAAAATGGTTCGTCGATCAGCAGGTCTGGCCGATCACAGATTCAGACCAACAAACACAACGCGTAAAAGATGCAATCAATTTCCTGCGCGGAAAGCACAATCTGGAACAAGAAAACAGCGGACCATTCCGCGACCGGAAGTATGTGAAACAGGATTCAAGCCGGCCGCTGTGGGCTCTGGGAGAAGTTTACGGAAAGCCCGTTGTGGTTGGTCCACCCGGAATGCCATATACAGAACTGGACTATGAACAGTTCTCCCAAGCGAATGCCAACCGCGCTTCGGCGCTTTTTTTCGGCGGCGGAGATGGAATGATCCACGTGGTTTACTACGATGGAACGGATGCGGCAATGAAAGGCCGGCATGTTTATTTAATGATTCCATCCGTTGTGGTGCCCCAGCTGGGAGAATACACAAAGCCGGATTACACACGAAATCCTTTCGTAGAGGGACCCTTGGAAGCTTTCGATATTCACAATGGAACACAGTGGAAGACAATGCTTCTAGCGTCACTAAGTCATGGAGGAAAAAGTATCACTGCCCTGGATATAACGGATCCGGTGAATCCTTCGTTACAGTTCGAATTCAGTCATGAGAAACTTGGATATTCTTATTCCCCTGCAATCGTGGGACGGTTTCTCTCCAACACCTCTCCCGGGAAAAAATATTACTTCCTGATCGGTAGTGGTTTTGAGAATTCCGATCAACGGGCATACCTGATTGCGATTGATCCTGCAGGAAATCTGGTCACCTCTGTCCAAATTCCAAATGATTCGGATCAACCGGCCGCAGCCAATGGAACCATGTCGATTGCCTCTTTCGATTCGAATGCCGATGGCCTAACCGACTCCATTTATATCGGCACTTATCAAGGACAGGTTTACCGGATCGACACACCCGGTTCGGAGACAAGTTCCTGGTCGTCTCCGGTTCTTATTGCAGACTTCTCCCCGCTCAACATCACTGCTTCTGCCCGCATCACAAAGGTCCAGGGAAAAACGTACGTATTCATTGGAACCGGAAAACTTCTTGGAAGCCAGGATATAGAAGATGTCACGCAGCAGTACTTCACAGCGTTTGAAGACAGCGGTTCAACGATTACACTTTCCAGTTTGGATCGATATGCGAGTAACTGGGTCAATGGAGCTACAAGGCGGTTCGTGCAACTGACCACATTGCAGGATATCGAAAATGAAAAAGGCTATGCGATTCAATTACCCGATCAGCATAAATTCGTGAATCCGGCCTTGCTGCTGGCCGATGGAATTTTGTTTACAACTATCGACCCAAAAATTGAAGAGAATACCCCCTGCACTGCTCCTTCCGGAAAATCAGTCGTATGGTATGTATCCCAAACAGGCAACCCCTTGTTTTCCGGAAATCCCGATATGGATGTGGATGCTGATGGCATTCTGGAAACGGAAGATGTGTTGAACGGAAAGAGTGTAGCAGGCGCGGAGCTGATCAGTTCCTCCTTCTACGGAATTCCAAACGTGGAATTTTCTAAAGCAGGATTAAAGGTTCACACGATCCAATTCTATTCGGAACAACTAAGCGGCAACATGCAATACGCAAAGTTAGAAACCATTTCCATCCGGAACAGGTTCAAGTTGCGTTCGGGAAAAAGCTATGAAAGCTCCACGGCAAAATAAGACCCCGCTTCAGTGTTATCATAAAGGAATCCCATGGAATCAAAAGATTCTCCTTTAAAGGATCCTTCTCCGGAACCAATTCCTTCAACGGAAGTAGGGTTCGACGTTGTATCACCGCAAAACTTAGATCTGGAAGCGCAAAAACCTCTGGAACGAATTCATCTCATTCTGTCACGCAAATCTCAAGGAGCGATTACTCTTTTTCCTCTTCGGAAGAAAAAAACTTGTGTGAAATGCCAGGACCGCTCCACAAGTTTTGAACTGGATGAACCGGGTGAAGTGACAAAAAGAGTACCAAAATGCCTTTCTTGCATTCTGTACAAAGATATTCACTTACGAATCAAACCACCGAAAATCGGAGATCTCCTGAGGGATGCAGGGGTGATTACTCAGGATCAGATTAATACGGTTCTTACCGCCAAAAGAGAACAATATCCAACGAAACTGTTTGGGGAAATACTTGTCGAATTAAGGCTGTTTACCCCTGCTCAGATCCTCGCAATCTTTGCGTTTCAATATGACATTGAATACATTGATTTGACTCCTGAAAAAATCAATCCGATCGCTTTGAAGAGTTTTCCCAAAAGCAAATTTAAAGATGGCTATCCAAGAGAACTGTACAAACAATACCAGGTCATCTGCTTCGATAAACATTACCAGACGTATTCGATTGGCATGGTAGACCACTTGAACGACGACGCTTTGCTTGCGGTCGCGCGAGCCCTGGGGAGGACTGCGGTCAGTATCACGCCCTTTTTGATCTCGCTAAACCACTTTGTGGCGTTGAGCGAAGATCAAACCAAAGCGTTGGAAGTTCATCAGCTCAGCAAAACCACCTTTGTGGAACCAAAAGAAGAGGTCCTGGATGTAGAAGAGTCGTTCCGTGAAATGGCTGAGACAGCCTATAAAGAAGATGACGCGTTCATACATGAACAATTTCTTCGCATCCTGCGCGAGGCGATTCGTTCTCGCGCTTCCGATATCCGGTATGAGTTTACCGATAAGGTTTTCCGCGTCCGCTTCCGTATTGACGGAAAACTTACAACATTTGAAACTTACCCCAAGGCCATGGGTCGCTACATTTTAAACAAGATCAGGCTGGAATCGAAAGTAGATGTAATACGGCGCAAGGACGAAAGAGCAGATGGTTCATTCCCGATCAATCTGGATGAGAGGACCTACAATCTGAGAACCTGTTTCATGCCTTCTGTGTATGAGCAACTCTGCGTGGTCCGGATTCTCTACAGGCAGGAACTCGCTAAGGACCTTCGTCAGCTGGGTTTGAGCGCCCGTTCGACCAGGCTATTACGGGACGCCACAGAACGTCCACACGGACTGGTTGTTCTGGCTGGACCGATGGGATCAGGTAAGACTACTACTTTATATTCTCTAATTTATTCGAAATCTGTTGATGACACACTTGCTGTAGTCAGTCTGGAAGAACCCGTCGAATTCATTCTTCCCAATATCACACAAATACCGATTGATGGCCGGCAGGTACATTCGAGTTATGAATCGATTCTACCAGGCATTTTGCGAGTGGATCCGGACATTGTAATGGTCGGAGAAACGCGTGACCGAAACTCTGCAGAGAATGTTTACCGGCTCGCATTGATCGGCAAGCTCGTCTTTACTTCTGTTCATGCGAATGATTCGCCCGGCGTGATCAGCCGCTTTCTGAATCTCGGTATCGAACCGTATCAAATTGCCGCATCTACAATCCTGATTATCAGCCAGCGACTTGTTCGAACTCTATGCCAGAATTGTAAGAAAGAGAAGGAAGTCTCGGAAACGGTATTACGGAACGCAGGATTCGACTACCGCTATTCGTATCCGGCTTCGGTGTATGAAGCCGCTGTCGGAGGTTGCGTAAAGTGTAAAGGAACTGGATACCGAGGCAGAACTGCTATCACGGAAGCCTTGGAGATTAGCTCTGCCATTGAGAAGCTCATTTTAGAAAAGGCGTCCGAACAAGAGATTCGGCGACAGGCAATCAAAGATGGAATGGTGACACTCAAATCGGAGGGTTTGGGAAAAATTTTGGAGTCCGTTACGTCAATTGAAGAAGTACTCGCCGTAACAGGGAAACAAGAAGATCCGACGAGGCATTATCAGGTGGAGGAAGAAGGGAATGTTGAAAACAAACCTGCAGAGATCAATCCTCCACAGCCTGAATCAAACTGAATAACGGCATGTACATGGAAATCACCAGCCATGCAATCAGTAATCCCAGAACGATGATCAGAATCGGCTCCATTAATTTGCTGACTTTTGCGATGTGCCGTTCCACCTCTTTTTCGTAGAATTCTCCGATCCTGTGGAGCATGACGTCGAGCTGGCCAGTGGCTGCACCAACAACGAACTGCTGTCTGAAAGGTTGCGTAAAGCTATAATTCATCTCCAGTGCCATAGCCGGGTCTTCCCCTTTCAGGAGAGGTTGGACCATACCGAGCAACGCGCGCCTGTGTTTTTCAAGCGTTGTGCTTTTCGCTGCAATCTTTAAGGATTCGTGAAGGAGTCCGCCTCCGCTTAGCAAAATAGCTAACGTTTTGCTAAAGAGCGCGATGGACTGCGCTTCAAGGATCTTCCCAATTGGACGGATATACAAAAGAAAGGACTGCAGCCGTAATCGTCCTCTCTCGCTCCGGTAGTAGCGTCCGACTCCAATGAATACGCATGCAATTGCAATAACAAACAGGATCCCCAACTTACTGAACAGAAAAGAAAAGAATTCAACAGTCACCCTTGTAGGCCACGGCAAAGACACTCCCAGATCGTTATATAACTTCAGAAACTTAGGAAAGGAAAAGGCGGCCAACGTACCCACTATTCCGGTAGCCAGCAAAAGAACTATAAACGGATAGAGCAAGGATAATTTTACTGCGTTTCTTAATTCGAATTCTTTTTCGAAATTGTTGGCAAGTATGGTTAAAGGACTCGCCCAGTCGCCACTCTTTTCGCCCGTATGCAGAACAGCCAGCGTGACCTCATCGAAAATTCCGGGATGCCTGCTGACCGCTTCCGTAACCGATTTTCCTTTATCAAGATCCTTCATGATAATTGGAATGGCCGCAGCAATCGGCCTGCTGGTCTCCGAAAGAATCGTGTTCAGTGCCTGTCTGAATGGAATCCCTGCTTTTAGAAGATGCGCAAGGAGGCGGCAGAATTCCGCTTTTTGCTCGACAGTGATGGAGGCAAAAGTGACAGCCCCTTTGCTGACCAATTCACTGATATTTACAACAGCATATCCTCTTCCTTCATACTGCTGTCGGATTTCTTCGGGAGAATAAGCTTGAACATAAAGTTGCAGATCTTCTCCCTGACCTCCCGCCGCTCTTAGCCGGACTTGATAGAGATTCAGTTCCTTTTCCCTTACAACCTTTTGCTTCGCTTCGGACGTCTCCGCTTTCTGACGGCCTGACATTACCTGCTATTATGAACCATATTCGATGGATTGAGAATCTATTCCCAATGGGGGAAATTGCTGAATTCTAGACGCCCATGGCAAGACGGTTTGCCAGAGATGGGGGGAGTCCTGCTTTCAGGATTTTATCCTGTGTTTTTGGAATGGAATATGAGACACGTTTGAAAGTGATGGCGCGCGACTCTGTATCGAAAATTGCGTAGCTGGCTAGCGGATTCTTATCGCGTGGCTGGCCCACAGACCCGGGATTGATCAGGTATTTGAAACCTCCCATAAGCTCAATTCTTACTCTTTCTCCACTGGGACGGAAGGTGAACAGCCGCTGGTTGCTGACAGCATAAATCACCGGTAAATGAGTGTGGCCGAAAAAACAGATCTGGAAATCCATAATTTGAAATACTTCATAAGCGTCGTAATCGCTAAACAGATAAGCATCTTCATCCAGAGGAGTTCCATGGGAAACCAGAATGTCTTCTTCCACAGAAATCGGGCCCTGCGGCAAATGCAAAAGGTAGGAACGATTTTCCGGTGTTAATTTCTTTTTTGTCCACTGCGCGGATTGCAACGCTGCGCGATTGAAATTTTCTCCGGACTCAATCCCGGATGCGACTTTATCGTGGTTGCCTCGGATCACTGTGGCGTTCCGCAGCTTTCGAATCGTGTCCACAACTTGATTCGGGCTTGCTCCATAGCCGACAAGATCACCCAGAACCAGGACCCGGTCGAACTTTTTCCGTTTGACACTCGCAAGAACTGCCGAAAGTGCTTCCAGATTGCTGTGGATGTCGCTGATAATCAGATATTTCATAGGGACGGTGGGGCGATTGCCAATATATCATAAAAATCGTGGATCGTAATCGTGATCGTGATCGTAAATCGCAATCGGAATCGGGCACGATCACGACTACGATTAAGATTAAGAATTAAGATTACGATTACGATCGCGATCCACGATTATTACGATATAATCACCGCGAATGAAGAGAATTGCAGTTTATCCGGGCTCTTTTGATCCGGTAACCAATGGTCATCTGGATATCATTCACCGGGCACTGGAGTTTGTGGATGAGCTGGTGATTGCGATCCTTGTGAATCCGGAGAAACAGGCTTTATTCACGGTAAAAGAACGCATGGAGATGATACGCAATGTTCTTCCGGAGAATCACAGGATCCAGATCGATCAATTCGACGGACTGCTCGTTGATTACGCGCGCAAGAAGAATGCGCGCGTGATTATTCGTGGTCTCAGGGCGGTCAGTGATTTCGATTACGAATTCCAGATGGCTTTGATGAATCGCCGGTTGGAAGCCCAAATCGAAACGGTATTTCTGGTGCCGGCCGAACAATATACCTATGTTAGTTCCAGACTTGTGAAGGAAATCTGCGCTCTCGGGGGCGCCGTGCGTGGTCTGGTACCGGAGGACGTGGAAAAGAGAATGCAAAAAAAACTAGGTACTGATGGAAGGAGGAAAAAATGAAGCTTGCAGAGCGAGTTTGCCGGATCAGTGAATCTCCGACACTGGCTGTGAGCGCGAAAGCATCGGCGTTGCGAGCGTCGGGCATTGATGTTATCGATTTTTCGGCTGGTGAACCGGATTTTCCCACGCCCGAAAACATCAAGAAAAAAGGAATCACAGCTATTGAATCTAATTTCACAAAATACACTGCGACAGCGGGCATCAAAAAGTTACGGGATGCCGTGGCAAAACGCTATCAGGAAAAGTACGGATATCCGTTCACCGCGCAAAATGTGATTCTATCCAATGGAGCCAAACAAGCGCTTTTTAATCTTTTCCTTTGTCTGGTGGAAGAAGGAGAAGAGGTGTTGATTCCTGAGCCATACTGGGTGACTTTCCCCGAGCAGGTGCAGCTCGCAGGAGGAATTCCTGTTTATGTTCCCAGTCAAGCAGAAGAACACTTCGAGCTGAAGGCTGATGAAGTGGAAAAGAAGATAACGGAGAAGACTCGTGTGCTGCTTCTGAATTCTCCGAATAATCCATCGGGCGGGGTGATTCCCCGAAACACGTTATCCGACGTTGTTCAGATTTGCCGCCAGAGAAATATCAAAATCATTTTTGACGAATGCTACGATTGCTTTGTTTTTCCACCTTATCAACACACTTCGCCGCTGCATTTTCTACCGGAAGCAAAAGATATTACATTCGTGGTGAACACTTTCTCCAAAGCTTATGCGATGACCGGCTGGAGATTAGGACTTACCGTCGGACCACCTGATGTGATTGCGGCCTGTGATAAATTGCAGGGACATACAACCTCCAATCCATCGTCGATCAGTCAGATCGCGGGTCTGGAAGCGCTGGAAGGAGATCAAACTTCACTCTCTATGATGTTTGACGAATATGAACGCCGGCGGAACTTTATATATGACGCCCTTTCGGCCATGCCGGGTGTCCAATGTAATGTTCCCCAGGGAGCTTTTTACGTGTTTCCGGATATCTCAGCACACTTAAATGAAAATCTTCCCGACTCAATTGCATTCTGTGAAAAATTGCTGGAGGAATGTCATGTGGGAACCGTTCCAGGATCGGCATTCGGCAGGGAAGGTCATATTCGGATTTCGTACGCCACATCGATGGAGAATTTGAAAGAAGGATGCAGGCGTATTCATGAATTCTTGAAGCGTTAAACAGGCAGGCGAGACGCCCGCGCTACAAGTTAAACACGCAGGCGAGACGCCCGCGCTACAAAATGAGTATAAAAGGTTTCTTCATCGGACTATTCAAATTCATCGGTCACGTATTCCTGTTGATGGTTGTGGGCGCATTCAGCACGCTTCTGACGTTGAGACTTTTTACGGCAGGAGATGAAGTCCTTGTGCCCGATTTAACCGGAAAACAACCCTTTGAAGCGATTCAAGTTCTAAAACAGGAGGGACTGCAACTAAAAATCCATCCACAAAAACGTTACAGCAACACGGTCAAAGCGGAAAGAATTCTTGTGCAAAAGCCCGAGGCAAAACAAAAAATCAAACAGGGACGTAGCATTGAAGTGTACTTAAGTCTCGGTCCCGAAAAAGCCATCGTTCCGGATCTGCTCGGTCAGACAACACGCGTGGCTACGATGACTCTGGGCCAGCGCGGATTGCACCAGGGAAAAGTCTTATATGTGCATAAAGCCGGAGCGGATCAGGATCAGGTGATCGCGCAGTATCCGATGGCAGGGACCGAGCTTATCGGAACGCGAACCGTTGATCTGCTAGTAAATACAGGCGGGGACAGTGCGCGAATTTTTGTGATGCCGGATGTCATTGGAAAGAATGTCTCCGAGGTAACAAGCTACTTACAAAACGCAGGGCTCCGCGTGGGTGTTTCGCAAGCCGTCGATTACCCTGGTGTGGAAACAGGAACAGTGGTAAAACAAAATCCACCGGCCGGATACAAGGTTTCTATGGATACATTTATCGGCTTATACTACAGCAAATGAATCTTCAAAAAAGGATTGCGCCTTCTATCCTCTCAGCGGATTTCGGTCATCTTGCTGATCAGATCAAGATGGTTGAGAACTCCGGCGCGGACATGATCCATGTCGATATCATGGATGGTCATTTCGTCCCGAACCTGACGATCGGTCCTGTGGTCGTTCAATGGATTCGCTCGGTCACGAATTTACCTTTTGATGTGCATTTGATGATTGAAGACCCGGACTTCTATATCGAATCTTTTGTAAAGGCGGGCGCAAACCTGATTTCGATCCATTTTGAAGCTTCAAAACATTTAAACCGGACTCTGAATCTGATTCATTCACACCATTGCAAAGCAGGAGTCGTTCTGAATCCTGCCAGCCCGGTCGAGTGGTTGGAAGACTCGCTAAACGATGTGGATTTTGTCCTTCTGATGAGCGTCAATCCGGGATTTGGCGGGCAAAAATTTCTTTCACCAGTTTTGCGTAAGGTAGAAAAACTCCGAATGATGCGATCGCAACTCGGCTTCTCTTTCGCGATCGAAATCGATGGAGGAATGAGATTGAACAACATGCGGGACGCGCTGATAGCCGGCGTGGACTGGATCGTGGCAGGCTCTTCGATTTTCGGAAGTGATCGTCCCGAAGAAACACTGAACCGGATGAAGGAGATTCTGAAGGAGTTTACCACCGCTTGACCAGCCGCTCCCGTGTCCGGGTCCGCTACGCTGAAACAGATACAATGGGCGTGGTTTATCACAGCAATTTTCTGGTCTATTTTGAAATCGGGCGCACGGATTACTTTCGAGATCTCGGTTTTACTTACAGGGAGATGGAAACGAAGGACGTTTTTATGCCGGTCACGGAGTGTTATTGCCGCTATCTGTTCCCTGCCCGGTATGATGATGAACTGGAAATTCTCACAAAGTTCATTACAATTTCCCGTTTGAAATTCAAATTCACTTATGAGGTTTTGCGGATGAAGGATGCGAAAATTCTGGCCGAAGGTTACACCATTCATGTTCCGGTAAACTCGGCCGGCAGTCCTTGCCGCATTCCACAGGAATATCGCGATGCCCTTCTGAGGAGCTTAAAAGAATGAAAGCGATTGTCACTGGAGCCGCAGGGTTCATCGGCTCTCATCTGTGCGAAGAGCTGGTTTCGAAAGGTTATGAGGTAACCGGAGTCGATTCCTTTCTCGATTACTATCCGCGCTGGATCAAAGAATCCAATCTCCAAAAGCTTCGAACTGCAACCGGCTTTCAACTGCTGGACCAAAACATTCTTGATGTGGATTGGGGTCCGCTGCTTTCAACGACCGACGTAGTTTTTCATCTGGCTGCGCAGGCAGGTGTGCGATCGAGCTGGAGTAAGAATTTCATCATTTACACAAAAAACAATATTGAGGCGACTCAATTGCTTCTGGAAGAGTCCAAGAGATGTAACCTGAAAAAATTTGTGTTTGCATCGACATCCTCCGTTTACGGAGATACCGAAGAAATTCCAATGAAAGAAGAAGCCCTGTTGAAGCCGGTTTCGCCTTATGGTGTAACAAAGGTTGCCGCGGAGGATCTCTGTTATCTTTATTGGCGAAGTTTTGGCATTCCCTGCGTCTCGTTGCGATACTTTACTGTTTACGGACCCCGCCAGCGCCCGGATATGGGGTTTTATCGGTTCATTCTGGCTACGCTGGAAGGGCGCAGTATCACTGTATTTGAAGATGGAAATCAGACGAGAGATTTCACATATGTGGATGATATAGTCCGTGGTACGATACTCGCATCCGAAAAGGGGAAAGAGGGCCAGGTCTATAATCTCGGCGGGGGAAGCCGGATTTCCGTCAACGAAGTTCTGCAAATGCTCGGCGAAATCATGAATACAAAAATCGATATGAAGTACGCGGAAAAACAGAAAGGTGATATGCGCCATACTTTTGCTTCAACTGATCTCGCGAAAATTGACTTTGATTACAATCCGAAAATTCCTTTAAAAGAAGGGTTAACAGCAGAATATCAATGGTTGAAAAAGCTGTTTGCAGATGGGCGTTCTTATCGCATGGAGTAATGAATGGCGCGTAAGCTGATCATCCTGATGTTGTTTCTTGGAGTAGTTTCTTGTGGTCCAAAACAGGCTACTCTCGATCCCAAGACGAAATCCGATGCCGAACTCTATCAGCTCGGTTTGAATTACATGAAAGAAGAAGATTGGGAAAGAGCTCGCGAAGCATTTCGAACAGTATTTGAGTCCTTTCCGCAGAGTGAGTACCGCATCACTGCAAAACTCGGAATTGCGGATAGTTTTTTTGGAGAAGGACGGCACTCGAGCCTGCTTCTTGCCTATCAGGAGTATCAGGATTTCATCAGTCTGTTTCCGTTCAGCCCAAAAGCCTGTTACGCTCAGCTCCGCATGGGACATTGCTATTTGAAGATGGCGGAAAAACCTGACCGGGACCAAACCAACACAAAAAAAGCGTTGGAAGAATTCAAGAAAGTCGTGGATAACTATCCGAACTGTGAGCAATTTCAGGAAGCTCGAAAATATGTTGTCGAGTGCTACTGGCATCTTGCTGAACATGAATACCTCGTAGCTTTCTATTACTCCAGAACCGGACGTCCAGGGGCTGCAATCGACAGGATCAAAGGCCTGATCAAAAGTTATCCGGAAACCGTTCACCACCCAAAACACTACCTGACCCTGGCCCAGTCACTGGAAACGCTTCAACAGTATAAAGAGAGCTGCACTTATTACGATTTCATCCTCAACAAATGGCCTGAGTCAGAACAAGTTTCCAAAGCCCGTGAAGCCCAGGGTAGGGTGTGTAAATAAAGTAGCGCGGACGTCTCGTCTGCGCAGCT
>JAKEFK010000034.1 GCA_022616075.1 bacterium | reverse complement strand
AGCTGGAAACCAAAGCTCGGCAGAACGGAACTGAGTTTGCCAATACAGGCGGACATACGATCTTTGTTTCCCCCGGCGTTGAATTCTTTCTTCAACCAAACGTGGTTTTGGAGTTTTCTTTTCAGATTCCCACTCTCCAAAATCTGAACGGCTTACAGCCTGGTAAGGATTTTTCACTGGTAGTGGGCCTCCGATATGTGTACTAAGAAGAAAGTCAATCGTGCCCTTTTGGTTGCTTTGCTGGCAGCAGTTTCCTTTCTCTCATCGTGCAGGCGCGAGACGGAAGGGCCCAAGATCGCCGAAAAACAAGTGCCACTGCACTATCAACCGATTGAAGCGTGGAAAGATCATCTTCAGGAGCCCCAAGGAATCGCAGTGGGCAAGGAGGGAAATATTCTGGTTGCCGATGCGCGGGCGGCTGCGATTGTGGTTTTCTCACCACAAGGCAAATTGCTTCGACGTTTCGGGAAGGAAAGGCTCAAGCGTCCCCTTGATGTTGCATCAAGCAGTGGAGATCGTGTGTACGTGGCGGATTTTGATCTGGATCGGGTTGTGGTTTTCGATTCGGGCGGTAAATTTCTTTTTGGCTGGGGAAGCGCCGGGAACGACGCGGGGCAGTTCTCCTCACCGGTCAACATAGATGTGGACGAAAAAGGAAACGTTTATGTGTTGGAATTCTACGGTCACCGAATCCAGAAATTCACCGCTGACGGCAAATGGATCCGCTCGTGGGGCGGTGACGGAAACGGCCCCGGCATGCTCCATTATCCTGTAGGAATAACTGTCGGACCCGATGGAACTGTTTACGTTGCCGATACGCACAATTACCGTATTCAGAAGTTTGATAGTGAAGGGAATTTCTTGGGTGAAATAATAAGGAAGATCGAGGGCGCGGGCCTTTTGTCCGATCCCACCGGCGTCGCAGTGGATGCTGAGAATCGCATACACATAGCTGATAGTGGAAACTTTCGCATCCTGATGCTTTCTGATGATGGTCACTTCCTGGCCCAATGGAAGGTTGGGGGAGTAATCCGCGGTACTGTGTTTCAATCGCCGACGCAACTTGCCGTTCAACAAGATTTCATTTACGCTTCAGATGTGGGCGGCGGACGAATCTTAAAACTTCAATTAAGCGAAACGCAACCATCACCCGGAGGTTAATATGAACATGAGGATAGGCTGGATGTTTGTCGCGGTGGCAGTCCTTTTTCTAACAGGCTCAAATTTGGCTTTTGGTCAGGTCTTGCGGGCGCGAGTTAAGATCGATGGCATGGCTTGATCGCTTTGAGCCTATGGAGCAGAAAAGGCTCTGGAACGCCTGGAAGGCGTTCGCGACGCAAAAGTACAGGATCTAAAAACGGGCTGGACCCTTATATCGGTTGATCCAAAGAAACTGTTCGATCCCACCCGGATTGCCGAAGCAATCAAAAACGCCGGCTTTTCGGCGGCACAAGTCGAACTTACTTTGCGGGGAAAGACCGAAAAATACAATAGCTTCTTTGCCCTGACTGTTCTAGGACTGAAGCAGGAGCGCGTAGTTCTAGAGGGAGGGAAAAAATTCGAAGAGCTAAAAGCGGTAATCTCCGCCGGAAAAGAACTGGAGATTACCGGCTACCTCCATGGGAGTCACGCTGATCGACCTCCAGGAATTACCGTAGAAGACTTCAAGCTCCTGACCAAATGAAGTATTCCGTTGGCTTCTGAAAGGAATTCATTCGTAGCGGAGTGCTACAAGGGGATCCAGCCTGGCGGCTCTTCGTGCCGGGATGAAACAGGCGAGCAAGGAGATGAGGAACAGAACAGACGCCACGATTACATAGGTGAATGAATCGGTTGGAGTTACTCCAAATAACAAACTTTCCAACAGACGAGCCAGAACGAATGCGCCGGGCAACCCCAATATGCCGATTCCAATGAAAACCAAAAGGGACCCTTGTCCGATGACAAGACGAACGATATCAAGCCTTTCTGCTCCCAGAGCCATTCGGATTCCAATTTCCCGGAGACCCTGGGTCACAGAAAAGGAAAGGATCCCATAAAGGCCTACACAAGCCAATATCATAGCCAACACCGCAAGGACGCCTAGGAACGCAGCCAACTGTCTCTCCCTCACCAGCGACGAAGAGACTTGCTGCGACAATGTCTTAACGTCATACAGCGGTAGATTTCGATCCAAGGACTGAACGGTCTGTCGGACTGCCGGCAAAATTGCAATCGCATCTCTATCAGTCCGCACCAAAAGACTCATGGTGGAACCGAAAAGTTCATACATCTGTAGGTGTGACCAGTACAGAATCGGGCGCGCTGGTTCACGAATGCTCAGATACTTGCTGTCCGCAACTACTCCGATGACCCGAACGTACGGCCCTCCCGTACCGGAGGTACTTACCCACTTTCCAATCGGATTCTCTCCGGGCCAGTACCGGTGAGCCATAGTCCGGTTGATTACGGCAACCCAAGGAGCTCCCTTCCTGTCCTCCTCCGAAAAAGACCGTCCCTGTAAGAGCGAAATCCGCATGGTCTGAAAGTAATTGAGGCCGACAATGTTTTGTTCGATGTCAAAAACAGGCTCGGGTTTCGAACCTTCCACATACAGAGCCAGTTTTTTTGTATCGCTTATGAAAGGTACAAAACTAACCAAACTTACGGACTTAACGCCTGTGATCGTTTGAGTCCGTTCCGTCAGTCGCCGATAGAAATTCCATCCTTGCTCTTCGTCATATCCTTGAAGATGAAGATCCAGAGAAGCGACCAAAACATTTTCCGAATCAAACCCCACATCTACGCGGTGCAAATTTTTCAAGGACCTTACAAGAAGCGCTGCGCCGATAAGAAGGATCATGCAGAGTCCTACTTGCGCAATGACCAAAATCTGTCTCAACCCCACGCCTCGCATCTTCGCGATGGGGGAAGTATGGTCTTTTAACGCTGAAATCAGATCCGGAGTGGAACTGCGCAAAGCGGGGAGCAATCCAAATAACGTGGCTGTACCGAGTGATAGGAGAGCAGCAAAGCCGAAGATACGTAGGTCCATATTCAGCTGAAAAACTACTGGAACAGGAAGTCGGAGCTCCTGCAGCAGGGGAATCGTCCATTGGAAAAGCAGTAAAGCAGCCATACTTCCGGTAAAAGTCAGCAGAATATTCTCCATCATCAACTCACGGATTAGAACGCTGCGAGTGGCTCCCATAACTGCACGCACCGCAATCTCTTTCTGCCGCGCCGCCCCCCGGGCCAATACGAGGTTTGCAAGGTTCACGCATGCAATTAGGAGAACGAGGCCGACTACGACGAGGAGAAGAACTGAGTAACGGATCAGTTGCGGTCTCTCATGAGGAGAAAATCTGGAAAGATGAAAAGGAACGAGAGTGATCTTTCGCTTCTGAGCGGATTCTGACTCAGCCTCATCTAGACGAGCAGCCACAACAGAAATGGCCGCTTGTGCTTGATCGATACTGATTCGCTCTTGAAGCCGTCCAAGGATATTGAAGATGCTCCAATGCCTGCGTCTGAGGGTCTCACTTCCCATGCATGAAGTGTACGATCGCCTTCACGGGAGCCCATAGCTCGGACATGGATTCGAGACTTGCTCCCCGGAATCCTTGAGGCATAATCCCAATCACAGTAAAGCTTTTCTGATTTATCAGAATGGTCTTGCCTATTACACCTGGGTCACCAGCAAACCGTCGCTTCCACAGCCCGGCCCCAAGCATTACTGTGGATTCTTCCACTCTCGAATCGAAATCATGACCTAGTTCCGGACGTACTCCAAGCACCGCAAAATAATTGGTGGAAACCAATTCCCCTTTGATTCTTTCGGCAAAACCGTTTGAAGAGAGATTCACATCAACAGAGAGGAACGCCGCCATTCCGGAAAAGACTTCCTTCTCTTCCTGATAGTCGAGGTAATCGGGATAGGAAGAATGGCCATATTCTCCGTTACGATTTGCTGTAAACAAGTTTAAGAGCCGCTGTTGATCTTTGATCAGGGGCAATGGCCTTAGCAGCACAGAGTCTATAAGACTGAAGACTGCTGTGTTCGCTCCGATTCCAATCGCGAGTGTGCACACTGCTGTCGCCACAAATAGCGGGCTCTTCAACAGATTGCGAATCGCAAAACGAAAATCGTGCCAAATCTTGTCCAATCTCCACCTATCGTCCGCAAAGGCTCGATCACCCAATTCACTTGCAGTGATTACAAACCTGCAAATTTCGTACCGGCTAAGAGCTTTAGGAATTCGACTGCGAAGCGAAGCTTGCTAAACCTGTGTGTTCGTTTTCGAGATTCAGTCAGTTCGGAACTGAACACCATCGGCCTGGATAGGGACTATGAGCGAACTCTGGATTGTGCATATTGGGCCGGAAGCTGCATGGAACAGTATCGAAGATTCCCGTAATCTGAAAACAATTCGATAAGCTCAAGGAGGAGCACCTCAATCTCCAATTGGAATTCCGGTCTCTCAGCCGTCTTGTTACAAAATCAGCAGCAATTTTCCGCACCAGATCCTCACTCACATAAATCGACCGATAGGAGACTTCCTTCCGTGCAAGATAGGCGGCATGTACTTCAGAAGGATTTAACTGTGTCTTGATTCTGAAGTACCGGAACTAACTCATCGAAAGCGCCTTGCGGCCGGCCTCTTTCAGCGCCTCCATTGCCAACCGGTATGGAATCGGACCGTAGCTAATGCGTGCAACTCCCAGTTCAGCAAGTTGTTTCTGTGATGGAACGCCGGGAAACATCATTATGTTAACAGGTATAGGGGAAAGTTCGCACAATCTCTCAATCAGCTTTGCGTCCATGAGGCCTGGAGCAAAAAATCCACTCGCTCCGGATTCTGCATAGGATGCAGCCCGGCGCGCGGCTTCCTGCAAATGATCTTCAGTATGGTCTGTGTTCTTCAGAAAAATATCGGTCCTGGCGTTGATAAAAAGTGGAACGGACAAATTTTCTGCGGCTTCCCGGATTGCGCGAATACGAGCGGACTGATCTTCAATCGAATAGAGTCCCTCCCCGCCAACAATCTGATCCTCAAAATTAATCCCCACCGCTCCTGCCTGGAGGACTTTTGTTACGGACTCCTGCACTCTTCCGTATCCCCCTTCCAGATCGATCGTTACCGGAAGATCGACGCTTTCAACAATCCGTTTCAGATTCGCGAGCGCCGAATCAAGCGGCAGTTTCTCGCCATCCGGGAACCCATGTGCAGCAGCCACTGACCAGCTTCCGGTCGCAATCGCTTTTGCGCCGATTTCTTGTAAAACCTTAGCGCTGCCGGCATCCCATATATTGAATAGAATCAACGGCTCGCCCTTCCTGTGGAGACTGTTTAGCAAATTAGCGCGTTCTATCTGAGTCATTTTCTCACTCCTTATTGTTGATCATCTAATAGTATTGAATTCGGAAATGTCCGCCACCCGTTCTGTCGATTTGCTCTGGAACCGAACGACTATCCAATGTAGGAGGATATTCCATGCAACCGGTAACATCTGAAAGTCACATAGGATTGGCAGCGGATCAGCCTTTAACCCGGATTTCGAATATTTCAGCGCGTCTGACAGTGATGACGGCAACTTTGTTCCTGATTCTGTTGGCTATAGTGCATGTTCTCAAACCTGAGTTCGATCCGTCGTGGCGTTTCATCAGCGAATACGCAATCGGGCGGTACGGATGGGTGATGATACTCGCATTTTTCTGTCTGGCCTTGAGCTGCGTTGCCGCATTCATCACTATACGAAAGCAAATCAGCACGAGGGGAGGTAAGATCGGACTGGCTTTGCTTCTTGTCGTTGCTGCCTCACTGGCGCTTGCCGGAATATTCGTCGCAGATCCAATCACTGCAAGCAAGGCAGAATTGACAACTCACGGCAAATTGCACGGACTGGCTGGTATGATCGGCATTCCAGGCTTGCCCATTGCAGCAGTTCTCATCACGCGGAGTCTGACCCGGAACCGGCAGCGGTCGACCGCAACGCAGGTGCTCAGATGGACAGCACACTCCACATGGATCACGCTTGTACTGCTGGACGCCGTGATGATCATCCTGCTTTCGTTAAACAGCGGAAAATTCAGCCCAGCCGTTTGGATCGGATGGCCAAACCGCCTCCTTGTACTCTCCTACTGCGCATGGTTAATGGCGATCGCCTGGTACTCGATGAGGAATGAGTCGCGTGCCTAGTGTGCTTATAGCGGATTTCAGGAAAGCAGGCTCTTCATGCTCTCTGTGAGCAGTTTTCGGTTTGCCCGGAAATAGGCGGTTTGCGCCATTTTGCGTTTGGTAATGACGCCGGCCTCAACTAGAATGCGCGAGTGATGACAGAGCAGCGCGAGACTGATTCCCAGACGGTCGGCGATCGCTGTTCCGCTCAATTCTCCTCCCCGCACCAGCTCGCGAACAAAGCGGAGCCGGATCGGGTCCGATAGAGCGTCAAAAATCTTGGCCTGTTCTTCGTTCTCTAACATCCCCTGATGTTACGAAAACCGTCCGGTCTTGTCAAGTACTTCTGTAGTTAAATAACTACTTGACAATGTGTCTTCCTACTGCCTATGTTTACAGTGAGATGTTTAAACAGATGAAAGATTTATGAGATCAAAGGAGGATCTATGTCTCTGCTACTTGAAAACAAATCTGCGTTGATAACCGGAAGCTCACGCGGCATTGGCCGCTCCATCGCGGAGCGTCTCGCTGCCGAAGGGGCCTCTGTGATCATTAACTACGCCCGCAACCGGGAGCTT
Organism: bacterium; assembly: GCA_022616075.1. Taxonomy (NCBI): domain Bacteria; species bacterium. The sequence goes on along the minus strand of JAKEFK010000034.1, from coordinate 1,757 downwards.
GCGCAACAGACTGTAGACGGCATCCTGGCGAAAGGCGGAAAAGCTGTCACGGTCCAGGCCGATCTAACAAAGCACAGTGAAGTCAAGAAGCTATTTGATCAAGCGGAAAAAGCAGTTGGACCTCTCGACATTGTGGTCGCAAACGCCGGTGTTGTGTTGGTCAAACCCCTCACTGAAAGTACTGAAGAAGACTACGACTACGTGTTCAACGTGAACACCAGAGGAGTGTTCTTCACGTTACAGGAAGCCGCAAGACGCCTGCGGGATGGCGGCCGCATCATTGCTATTTCCACCGCCGGAACAAAAATGAACTTCCCCAACTTCTCACTGTATCTCGGCAGCAAGGGCGCGATCGAGCAGTTCGTGCGTGCGCTATCCCATGAGCTGGGGTCGCGGAACATTACAGCGAATAGTCTTTCTCCCGGATTAACTGACACGGACATGCTTCCTGAAGAATACCGCCCGCTGGGAGCGAGTCTTTCCCCTTTCCATCGTGTCGGTGATCCGCAAGACGTTGCGGACGTTGCCGTGTTTTTGGCGAGCGATCACGCACGATGGATTACCGGACAAAACGTTCAGTCCAATGGAGGCGTTGTTTAAAATGAAAATCGATTTCTATGACAAAACATCCCTCGTTACCGGATCCACTGCCGGCATCGGGTACGCCATCGCAAAACAACTCTACGAATCTGGCGCAATCTGTCGTAATTAACGGACGCAGCAAGGAGAAAGTGGAAAAAGCACTCAACAATTTATCGGCCATCCATTCAAACGCCCACCTGTCTGGGGTGGCAGCTGATTTAGGAACCGTAGAAGGCGTACAGACAATTATCAGGGAATATCCACGAGTGGATATTCTCATCAATAATGTCGCAGTATTTGGTCCGAAAGATTTTGTTCAAATCACTGATGAAGAATGGAATCACTTCTTTCAGGTCAATGTGATGAGCGGGGTAAGACTTTCCCGTCATTACCTTCCACGCATGGTAGAAAAAAACTGGGGACGCATCGTCTTCATTTCAAGTGAGTCAGGCATTCAGATTCCAGTTGAAATGATCCATTACGGAATGACAAAAACTGCGATGCTTGCAATTTCACGCGGCCTTGCCGAAAGTGTCGCCGGAACCGGAGTAACAGTGAATGCCGTGTTGCCCGGCCCCACAAGATCGGAGGGTGCTGCAACTTTTCTCGAAGATTTTGCGCGCAAAGAGAAGAAGACGGTGGAACAAGTGGAGCAGGAATTCTTTGAAAAACTTAGACCTACATCGCTGCTCAAGCGATTTGCCACAACCGAGGAAGTCGCAAATCTTGTTGCCTACGTCGCCTCGCCTTTGTCTTCCGCCACTACCGGTGCGGCCCTTCGAGTCGATGGAGGTGTTGTTCGCTCGATTATTTAAAGATGACGTTGTTACCCGTTGTTACCTTGAACTGGAAATCCACTCCCGGATGTATTCGGGGCAATCCCTCAGGGTGACTCCATCTGATTCACATTGCGCCAAAAAAGCGATTATTTCACGATCCACGAGTTGTACTTCTTTCAAATCCAGCACGATAGACCCTTGTTCCTTTCCGAAGTCCAGCAGTTCTTGCAAGTGGCTCTTTGACAGAATCAATCAGCTTCTAAAGAGCTAGCCAAGCATACTTGAAATCTGTGGTACAACAACGGTTATCGAGCTCATGTAAGAAGGGAGATAGGGGGATGGAAGAGCGATAGGGAGATAAAGAAAAGTTTTAAGTGTTTTCTATTCTTCTGAAGT
>JAKEFK010000033.1 GCA_022616075.1 bacterium | reverse complement strand
CTCATTCAAAGGGACCAGCGTCCCGTTTACTCTTATGGTTGCCGGTGCGCCGGGAACCAGAAGCAGATCAGTTCCGTCGCGCTGCACGACTTCAGCAAGGTAAAGATGAAGAGGACTGGAGCCGCTTTCCGGTTCAATGATCCCGGATGAGGGAATGAACTTTTCCTGGCTCAATGCGTCTTCCTTAATGACCTCAAGTTGACTCTGTTCACCTGGCGCATCCGGCTCTTCCGCACTTGCATTCAGCTTCCGAATCAGCTGATTCAGATCCTCAGTTTCCATGATTGCTGTGTTACAAATTACTTCTTCACTTTTTGCAGATTACGAAGCGTCTTTTCCAGCTTCGATCCAATTGCGCCCGATTCAATTTCCCGTAATGTGGTGCCTGACCGGATCGCTCCGGCCGATGAAATTGTTCCCTGTTCTCCGTTATTCACAATCAGACGAAAGCTGGTTGCAGGACCTTCAAAGCTTTCCACAACCAGAATGTATGTTATGTCACGGACCAAACCGACATGGAGCGTCTCGAAATGATCGTCCGGAGAGATGCTGGCAGCGATGAGGGTCCCATCCTCCAGACCGACCGCGAGATCCAGGTCCGTAGCGGCTTTGTCATAAATAACAGTAATGCTGGTTACACCGTCCGTGAATGGGGTGAATTCGTATACTTTGACAGAACCGGAACCAATGCGCGCTTTCTTCAGATTTGCAAATGAAGTTGAACTAATTAGCATCAGTACCACAAAAACCAGTAAAGAACAACGGAAAAACCTTCTCATCCTGATACCTCCGTATCTGCCTGATTAATATAAAATCTTCGCATTTCGATTGCCATGATAATTCGATATATTATGAAGAGATGGAATCCGATCATCTAAGCTGGCAGGCGATCCTGTTTCGCCTGGGAGCGGTCATTGTTCTGATTCTCCTCAACGGCTTTTTTGTGGCTGCGGAATTCGGCCTGGTTGGCGCAAGACCGACTCGACTCCGGGAAAGAGCAAAAAAAGGGAATCGGTTCGCCGCCCTGACCGAACGCCTCATTTCTCACAATCTCGATGAGGTGATTGCAGCAACCCAGCTGGGCATCACGATCGCGAGCTTGCTCGTCGGCTGGATCGGCGAGCAAACTCTGGCAGCCGTCTTCATGACGCTGTTTGGTTTCCTTCCAAAAATGTGGGCGGCAATCGCTTCTCACACCGTGGCAGCTACGCTTTCTTTCAGTCTGATCACTTTCTTGCACGTGGTAATCGGAGAATTGATTCCCAAAACGATCGGCATCCGGTATCCCAACCGGACGGCCCTGTTTGTTTCTGAGCCGATTCGCCTCATCATGATCGTATTTCGCCCGTTTGTCTGGGTCTTAAATGGTTCCGGAAATATGTTTCTCAAGCTCTTCGGTATTTCACCGGCAAAGGGCCATCAGATGGTTCATTCTGTGGAAGAGCTGAAGTTGATGATCGATGCAAGTCACCAGAGCGGCGCTTTATCCGTAACTGAAAAGGATCTGCTGCAAAAGATTTTCAAGTTCGGCGATCTTGTGGCACGACAGGTGATGGTACCTCGAACGGAAATGTCTTGCTTTCCTGCAAACGCAAAACTGGAAGAAATTCTTGTCCTTTCATCCAAAACGGGTCATACGCGTTTTCCCGTTTACGAAAAAGATATCGATAACATCACGGGAATCCTGCACATGAAGGATCTGGTGCGCATGCGCGAGGAACGTTTCAATCTAAGCCAGGTAATCAAAGAAGCTCATTTTGTGCCGGAACTGATGCCGATAGTTCAGCTTTTGACATTCTTCAGGCAGAAGCACACTCAAATGGTAATTGTTGTGGATGAGTTCGGCGGCACATCAGGATTGGTGACTCTGGAAGATGTGATTGAAGAGATCATCGGAGATTTCTATGATGAACATCACCCTGCGGTGCGAGACATTGTCCATCTCAGTAAGAACGAGGTTCTGTTACGGGCGCGCGTGAGATTGGACGAGATCAATGAGCGCTTCCGGCTTGAGCTGAAGTCGGATGAAGCAGATACGATCGGCGGCTACGTGCTACAGGAGTTTGGAGCTATTCCACGCGTTGGGGATGTGCTGGAAGTTCCTGGCGGCGTCATTCAGGTTGAGGAAATGGCGGGAACAAGAATCAAAACGTTGCGGCTTAATCTACAACCTCAACCCGTCGAAAAGGATTAAATTTTAACGCAGAGGCGCAGAGACGCAAAGACGCAGAGGAAAAAATAATTTCTTTCACTTTATCTCTGCGTCTCCGCGTCTCTGCGTTAAAGACTTAATAGTTATCTAGGGAACAGTGGGGTGCTGAAGTATTTTTCGCCGCGGTCGGGAAAAATCGTGACGATTTTCCCGTGACTCATCTTTTTCGCAACTTCTATGCTGCCCGCGAGGGCTGTACCGCTGGAGATGCCTGCGAAGATTCCTTCTTCACTTGCCAACCGGCGCGCGTACTCAAAAGCGTCCGTGTCGTTGATCACCAGCTTATCATCGATCTTGCTCCAATCCATCAGTTCAGGAACACGGCTGTCTTCCATGTTTCGCAATCCCTGCTGAGTATGGGAGCGTTGCGGCTCAAGCGCTACAACCCTGATCGCCGGATTCAATTCTTTGAGTCTCATTCCGACTCCCATGATGGTGCCGCATGTCCCCAATCCGATCGCCACGACATCAACATCCCCCTGCATATCCTCCCAGATCTCCATGGCAGTCTGATGATAGTGACAAAGAGTATTATTCAGGTTGGAATATTGCTGTGTATAGAAATATTGATCCGGATTCTCACGATGCAGTTTTTCCGCAATATCCCAGGCTTCGTCACTCCCTCCCTTTTCGGATGTGAAAACGATTTCGGCGCCTAGCGCGCGTAATATCTGCCGCCTTTCGATGGAGACTTTTTGTGGCATCACGATCATTACGCTATAACCTTTTACTGCCCCTACCATCGCAAGACCGATTCCGGTATTGCCACTGGAAGATTCCAGAATTTTCATTCCTTTCTTTAAGGATCCATCCTTTTCCGCAGCTTCGATGATTGCAAGGGCAGGACGATCCTTTACGCTGCCCATTGGATTCGCGCCTTCCAGTTTGGCCCAGATCTCAACTTCTTTGCTGTTCCAGATCCTGTTGATTCGAACAAGAGGAGTGCGCCCGATCGTGTGCAGTGCGTTTTCGTATCGCATATTAATCGTGGATCAGCCAGTAGCGCGGGCGTCCCGCCTGCGTAACCCGCGCAGACGAGACGTCCGCGCTACTTAATTAGACGTAAATTCGTTCGCCGGGAGAAGTCCATTGATAATTGGAAATTCTCCAGACACCTTGTTCTCTGATCAACTCGTAGCGGACTGGAAAAATCGCGCCATCCCGTCCTGTTAGAGTCCCTTCAATCGTAGCTTTGTTGTTCACAACTGTCACATGTGAAAATGAGGAATTCCGGCTTGGCAGCAATGAGGAGAAACGTTCCAATTCCTCACGGAATTCCTGAAGAGAAAAATCCTCTTTGAGATCTTCAGCGAAATAGGTGTAGGCTAGTTCGTAATTACTCTGGTTGATCGCGCGGATATGATCTTCCAGCATTTTCGTGGGACCTCTTGCGTATGAGTAAAAGCGGTAAAAGAGAAATCCGCCGATCCCGGCAACCAGAATAAGGCAACCAATCCCCGCACCCAGGAATTTTAAAAGCGTGTGATCCTTTTTCTCAGGAGCTGGCTGATAGTAGTCCATCTATTGCAAATTACGATACCACAGCACCGTTCGCTGCAATCCTTCTTGAAGAGAAATGGCCGGTTGAAATTGCAACGACTCCTTGAGTTTTGCCGTCGATCCAAGTGAATGCCTCACGTCGCCTAGCCGCAAAGGCTGATGATTCGGAGCCAGCGTGTAATTGAGCATCTTCGCAAGAATCGAGAACAGATCCAGAACGGTCGTTTGCGCTCCGCACGCGACGTTCAAGACTTTTCCAACGGCGCCTGGATTCTTACACGCAAGAAGGTTTGCAAGCACACAATCATCAACGTAAGTAAAGTCGCGCGTCTGACCGCCATCACCGTAAATTACGCACTGTTTTTGCTGAAGCATGTTCTTTATAAAGATCGGGACTACTGCTGCGTATTGCAGCTCCGGATTCTGACGCGATCCATAGATATTGAAGTAGCGCAATGCCACTGTTTCCAGACCGTAGGTCTTATGGAACATATCGCAATAGTGTTCCAGCACGAGTTTGCTAGTTGCGTAAGGCGATTGAGGATGAGGCGTCATCGATTCTTCTTTGGGAAGCACCGGAGTTTCGCCGTACACCGAAGATGAGCTTGCGCAGACCACGCGACGGACTCCTGCATCCCTGGCTGCGTGCAAAATGTTCAGCGTGCCGGTCACGTTTGCATCGTGTGTCCCGAGTGGATCCGCAACAGATCGCGGAACCGATCCTCTGGCAGCTTGATGCAAAACGTAATCGATACCCGCGGCGGCTTTCCGAACCGTTTCTCGATCCACGATGCTTCCCTCGATCAGCTCCAGATCACCGGAAAAATCCTTGAGGTTCCGCCGGCTCCCTGTATCGAAATCGTCCAACACCCGGACAAAGTTCCCGTCTCTCAGAAGCGTTTCCACAATATGAGAGCCAATGAAACCGGCGCCACCAGTCACCAGATACTTTTCCATATTTAGCTCGTGTAAGAAGGGAGATTAGGAAATGATGGAGATGTGGGGATATTTAAAAAAAATCTCCTTATCTTTTTTATCTCCTTATCCCCTTTCTTACCTAACGCGGCATAGCCGACAACCAAAATGATAGCGGAGAGAAGTCCGAATATCGAACAAGGAACTCCGAACCGCAGAAGTCTGGCCG
>JAKEFK010000032.1 GCA_022616075.1 bacterium | reverse complement strand
TGGACCTGGTGGAGATCATGTTGCTTCGATTCAATGCCCCGCACCGGAATTTGCCATTGGCGAGGTCCTCTACAGAATCGACGTGCGCTTCGGGTTATGGATCGACAGTTTCCAGGGTCACTGCAGGAAACCATAAGGAGGGACTTTGAAAATCCAGAAACCGGTCTTTGCCCTCGCCCTCTTTTTGATGCTCATAAGCTCTGTTACTCGCGCCGGCAAGATCGACACTACGGAACAAGTGAAGACTCTGGCAAAGCAAGGAAGTATTGAATCGGCAGACATCTTTGTCGTGGTCCATGAAGCAAACAGCTTTCTGAATCGTCTTTCCTCCGATACGAGCTACGCCGCAAAATTTCTTGAAGCAGTTCAGAAAAACGATTCGGCGGCGGTGGTTTCCATTGTGAAACAAACGGCTCCGCGTTGCCAGATATCCATTTCTCAGCTGCGTCCCGACTTTCTTGCAACGCTGGAATTTAAAATCAAATCGCGCAATGTAACCGTGTGCCTGTCGGCCGAGAACTCTTGTTCAGGTCTTACCGCATCCGTGAACGTTAAGTAATCCCGGTCTAACCCCATCAAGTTATACAATACAGGCAAAGATGCCTGCGGCCCATGATGCAATGTGGTGGGCGACTCGCCTGCGCTCCATAATTTGACTCAACCTCATATTACGGATAATTTGATTCTTTCAGGAACCCTATGAAGAGAGTTGTATCCGTTGGATTGGTGCAGATGCACTGCGGCGACGATGTTGAAGCCAATATATATAAAGGAAGGGAGGGCATTCGGGAACTCGCTTCGAAAGGCGCGCAGATTGTTTGTCTTCCGGAGCTGTTCAACTCCCCGTACTTCTGCCAGACGCGTGACGATCGATATTTCGCGCTTGCGGAGCCGGTGCCTGGCCCGACAACGGACCTCCTGCGTGAGGTGGCCGCGAACTGCAAGGTCGCTGTGATTACTTCACTTTTTGAACGAGCAGACAAATTCTACAACACCGCGATCGTTGTCGATGCAGACGGACAACTCTCCGGCAAATACCGAAAGATGCATATTCCTGACGATCCAAACAATCACTATGATGAAGCCTACTATTTTGCGCCGGGTGATCTCGGGTTTCACGCATTTTCGACGCGATTCGCTACTGTTGGTCCGATGATTTGTTTCGACCAGTGGTTTCCGGAAGGAGCGCGAATGGAAGCGGAGCAAGGCGCGGAAATCCTCTTCTATCCAACTGCGATTGGGTGGCCGGAATTTCAAAGAAGCGAAGAGTTGAATCGTGCGGAAAACAATATGTGGAAAACGATCCAAATTGCGCATGGAATAGCGAACAATTGTTTTGTTGCCGCAGTAAACAGAGTCGGAGTTCAAGACACTTTGAATTTTTGGGGCAGCTCTTTTGTCAGCGATCCGTATGGACGCGTGCTTGTACTCGGACCATCAGATACGGAAGCGAATCTGATCGCGGAATGCGACATGAGTGTGATTGATCAGAAAAAGAAAGATTGGCCTTTTCTCGAATCTCGCAGAATCCGATACGAGCAATCCAGGTAATCTACCGATATGTTCAGGATGCCGGCAGAGTGGGAACCGCATGAAGGAACCTGGCTTGCGTGGCCTCATAACGAGGATCACTGGCCAGGGAATTTTGCTCCTATTCCGCGCGTCTACGCGGAAATCATTCGTGCTCTCGTAACGAGTGAAGATGTTTTCCTCTGTGTCAATGACGCAGATATGGAAGAATTTGCGCGCATGGTGCTGAAGGAGAATGGCATTACTTCCGTGGTGCTGGATCGCGTGAGATTCCTGCACATCCGAACCGATTCTTCCTGGACGCGCGATTTTGGTCCGATCTATGTCCGTGATCCGGATGGCAATCCTGTGATCACCGATTGGATCTTCAATTCGTGGGGAGGCAAATATCCGCCATGGGATCAGGATGATGCTGTGCCACAGCATGCTGCCAGGATTCTCCAGCAACCTCTCGTGCAACCCGGGATTGTGCTGGAAGGTGGTTCCATCGATGTGAACGGCAAAGGAACATTGCTGACCACAGAGCAATGTCTGCTGAATCAAAATCGCAATCCTCATCTGAATCGTGAACAGATTGAGGATTTCTTGCGGAAATTTCTGGGAGCCACCAACATACTCTGGTTGAAGGAAGGAATCATCGGCGATGACACCGATGGCCATATCGATGACATCGCGCGATTTGTGGATCCCCGGACCGTGGTCTGTGTTCTTGAGGAAAATGAATCGGACGAAAACTATAAAATCCTGAAAAGTAATCATGAGGCTCTTCAGCAGATGCACGATCAGGACGGCTCCCCACTGAATGTCATTCCGCTACCTATGCCGGATCCTGTTGTTTACGAAGGAAATCGTTTGCCGGCGAGCTATGCAAATTTCTACATCGCGAATCGCGTGATCATGGTACCCACATTTCGCTGCCGGCAAGATCAATACGCACTCGCAACATTACGGAATCTTTTCCCGTTTCGCGAGGTGATCGGTATCGATTGCGTAGATCTTGTTTGGGGACTCGGAACACTGCATTGTTCAACTCAGCAGCAGACACTTTTGATAAAATGAAGTCACTCCTTCATGGCACCAACTAACAGAATTCGTGAATGACCCAACTTATAGCTTTTGATTTGGCATCCGGTTCAGCTATTGATCCGATTTGAATTGCGTTCAGATTCGAAGTGTTGTTGAACTAATTCGCGTTGAGTGAAAACGGCCGACAACACACCCTCCATCCGAGCAGTGGCTCCAGAAGAGTATGCGCGTTTCGCGGAAACACAGCGACAATTGCGATAAGATAAGATGAGAGTGAACATTTATGTTCAAGGATACGGCTCCGTTATGGCCGGGCTGCCTCTTAGCTCTAGTGTTGACAGCTCTTGCTTATAGCCATCCGCTTTTCGCCCTCGATCCCGATAGAGCTCTGACACAGTATGTTTTGAATAACTGGCAGACGGCACAGGGGCTGCCGCAAAATTCCGTTCAAGCCATCCTACAAGACCGCAAGGGATATTTATGGCTCGGCACGCAGGAGGGCCTAACTCGATTTGATGGCGTTCGTTTTACTGTTTATGAAAAGGCAAATTCAAGATTCAAACACGACAATATCGTTTCGCTGTTCGAAGATCGATCTGGAAATCTCTGGGTAGGAACGTTTGGCGGTCTCCATCGGATGAAAGATGGAATCATTACTCCTTATTCAGTAAAAGAGGGATTATCCAGCGAGATCATCAACACGATTTGTGAAGATTCTCAAGGCAATCTCTGGATCGGAACGGACAACGGTTTGAATCGTTATAACCAACGAGCCTTCGATGTGTTCGAAATGAAAGATGGCCTTTCCAGCAACGCAATCCGCTCATTATATAAGGATCGGTCCGGAATTCTTTGGATTGGCACTGACAACGGCTTGGACAGCATTCAACAAGGGCGCTTCATTCGCCATTCAGCAGGCACGGTCGTCCGTTCTATCCGTGAGGATGGGCATGGGAATTTATGGATCGGTACGGATAACGGTCTGGTTCAGTATCGGGATGGGAAATCTCAAACCTATAAGACTTCCGACGGTTTAACCAATAATGCCATTTGGGCGCTTCATACAGATTCGAAGAACAATTTATGGATCGGAACATATGGCGGTGGATTAAATCGCTTGCAAGCGGGAAAGTTCTCCGCGCTTGGACCTGAGCAAGGACTCACCAGTGATATCGTTTGGTCGATCTCAGAAGACCATGAAGGAAGCCTTTGGATCGGGACCTATGGAGGCGGATTAAACAGACTGAAAGACGGAAAATTTATTACATTCACAAATAAAGAAGGCCTAATTGATAGCAATATCAATATCGTTTTTGAAGATCACGATCAAAACCTGTGGCTAGGAACCAATAGCGGACTTACTCGCATGAGCCAGGGTCTTTTCACGCATTACGGCACGAAAGACGGTCTACCAAACCGGTACGTTACGGCAATGACGCAAGATCAAAGAGGAAATATTTGGATTGGAACAGAAGGAGGTGGCCTTGCTCATTTTCAAGGGAACAGGTTCGAGCCACTAACAGCAAAAGAGATGTCCATTCATCCGAATATTCGATGTATTTTTACTGCTTCAAATGGTGATCTCTGGGTGGGAACATATGGCGGTGGTCTCTACCGGATTTCAAACGATGGAATCACTTCTTCGACTACTGCGCAGGGGCTGCCGCATAACGTCGTCCATGCGATTGTACAGGACAAGCAAGGAGCACTCTGGATCGCCACAAATGGTGGTCTCGCGAAGTTTAGTAATGGAAAATTTACTTCGTACGGCACGAAAGACGGTCTATCCGGCAGTGTTCTTTTGGCTCTTCATCTAGATGGTAATGGAGTTTTGTGGATCGGCACACTGGGAGCGGGACTCGGCCGTCTATCGAACGGGCGATTCACCAACTTCAGCCGGAGCAACGGCCTGCATGACGATTCGGTTGCGCAGATCCTGGAAGACCACCTGGGAAATCTGTGGATGAGCTCGAATAAAGGCATTTTTCACGTTGCAATCCGGGAATTGAATGACTACGCGGACGGTAAAGTGAGGCGTATCCATTCGATCGCCTACGGAATTGAGGATGGAATGAAAAACCTCGAATGTAATGGAGGCAGTCAACCTGCAGGTTCCCGAACTGCGTCGGGGCAGCTCTGGTTCCCCACGATTGATGGTGCGGTAATGATCGATCCTGGCAAGTTTTCCTCAAACCAAAAACTGCCTCCGGTAGAAATTGAACAAATCCTTATCGACGGCAAAATACCATCTAATATTGTAGAAATTCCGCCCGGCCAGAGGAAACTCGAATTCCATTATACGGCTTTAAGCTTCTTGAATCCGAAGAAAGTATTTTTTCAATACAGACTCGAAGGCTTCGATGACGTCTGGAATGATGCCGGGACTCGCAGGATCGCTTACTATACGAACGTTCCCCCCGGCCGTTATACGCTTCGTGTGAAGGCCTGTAACAATGATGGAGTCTGGAATGAAGCTGGAGCTTCCCTGGCCTTTTATTTGAAACCGCGTTTTGTGCAGACACCCTGGTTTTATTTGCTTTGTGTTGCCGGCACAGCTTTGTTGATCTGGATGGTTCACCGAGTCCGCATTCGGCAAATCCAAAAACAGACTCAACTCCGTTATTCAGCTATTTTATCTGAGCGTGGTCGTATCGG
>JAKEFK010000031.1 GCA_022616075.1 bacterium | reverse complement strand
GCGGGCAAATGGAAGGAAGCGAGGGATCATTTTCTGGAAGCAGCTTCCCTGAAGCCGTCGCCAGCACGGCGCGTTCGTACTTACGGTTTGAATTTCTTGCTGAACTACGATCCATATGCTCACCTTGCTCATTGCGAGTTTCGCCTCGGCATGTTTGCCGAAGCAACGCAACACTTGGAATTGTCGCTCAAAGGCGGTGTCACTCCAGCAGCCAGGCTACACGAGCTCAAAGAAAAAGTTGCGGCCGAGCTCAGCAAGAAGGAAATAGCGCAACCACCCCCTTCGGCGCTGGCAACGGCTCAGCCTACTGTTGAGCAACCCAAGGTTCCTATACAGGCAACTTTGATAGCAGAATCAAATCCTGCTGGAGCCATGATCAAGATTGATGGTGAATTTCGCGGCGCGACGCCGCTAAGAATTACATTGCCTTCAGGAACGCACAACATCGAATGCGCAATGCAAGGTTTCGAACCGGGCCACAGGACCGTGGATCTCAAAGAAGGAGAAACGCAGACAATAGTGCTGATGTTATCCCCCACTCCGGCTTTGCGGCAAGAGCCTTCCCAGAGCCCGCAACCACAGCCGCAAATGAAGATTCAGACTCCAGAGAAAGAAGCTGTCACTCCTTCAACTGCTAGCCCGTCACAGGAAGCGCCGAAGGAAGTCGTCATCGCGCCCAAAAAAAAGTCCTCAGAACCAGCGGTTACAGTTTTCCCCAAAGAATCATCGCAGACAATGCAAAATATTATCGTACTGTTGGCGATCGCAGCTGCGGCGGTTGCGTTTCTTTTTCTGCGAAAACAGAAAGCCTTTTCAGATGAGTCAGGCAGGACACCAACGGTACCGGAGCCGGTGGCGAAGAATGCCATGACCGACAGCCCGACTCATGATTTGTGGCTGGAGTCAGCGTCCCCATCGCCTGAAGCGCTTCCTGTGGGTGAAGCGATGTTGATGGGGATCAGGGTGAAGTCGCGTGGACTTCCGAAGGGTACTCCGGATTTTCTTGGAGGTTTCCAGTTGATGGGTGTACTCGGCCACGGCGGAATGGGGACGACTTTTCTTGCGAAACGCACACGCGACGGACTTCCCGTGGCACTAAAAATGCCACATGATCACCTGCTGGATGATCCGCAGTTCGTTCAGCGTTTTGTGCGCGAAGGTTCTCTTGGTTCAACTCTGCATCATCCGAACATCATCCGGATTCTGGAAGCGAGCAAAGTAGAAGACAAACCTTTTATTGCGATGGAACTACTGGAAGGCGAAACGTTGGAAAAGAAATTGCGCAGGGAGGGCCATCTTACCGTTCGTAATTCTCTGGAGATCGCACGCGATGTTGCGCTGGCTCTTGACTACGCCCGATTCAAAGGAATTGTGCACCGTGATCTGAAGCCGGAAAACATTATGATCCTGGATCGTGGTGGATTGAAAGTGCTCGACTACGGAATCGCTCATCTCATGGATTCCCCCGGGCTGACTACTTCCGGAACCTTTCTGGGAACACCTTCCTATGGCGCGCCGGAATCCAGGAATCCTGCCGAAGTCGATCAACAGTCCGACCTATACAGTCTGGGAATCATCCTTTATCGTTGCCTGGCAGGCAACCTTCCGTTTTACAGCGATGATCCTCTTGTGGTTCTGGATATGCATCGCAGCAAATCACTGCCGCCTTTCCCTCCGGAATCAAACCTTCCGGATTCCATATTTCGGCTTGTTCAAAAGCTGACCGAGAAAAACAAAACGAATCGCTTCGAAAACGCAGAATCATTCCTCGTAGAGCTCAATCGCATCATCAATCAGCTTGAATCTTAAGAAATCCGCTCGCTGATGGAGAACCACTTTAGTCACCATTCTTTTTGAGCGAGAATACGAGTTTGCCTCCAACTATTGTGTGCAACACTTTTGTTCTAAGGATTTCTTCGGGAGGAATCTTTAGCAGATTCGCGGAGAGTACGCTAACATCAGCCAGTTTCCCGGGTGTAATCGATCCCTTGATGTTCTCTTCAAAACTCGCATAGGCCGTGTTGTATGTGTAGGCTTTGATCGCATCTTGAATTGTGATTCTTTCTAACGGAAACCAGCCTTTTGCAGGCAAGCCCGAAATTGTTTTTCGCGTGACTGCCGCGTATAGGCCGAACATAGGATTGATCGGGTATTCTGCGGCAGAAGTTCCGGGCCAATCAGTTCCGAACGATAGAATTGCTCCACTATCCATAATGCTTTTGAAAGCGTAAGCGCCCTTGCATCGTTCACGGCCGATTCTTTCTTCCATCCACCGCATATCGTCACTCAAGTGAAACGGCTGGACTTCAGCAACGACATTGAGTTTTCCTAAACGTGAAAAATCGGGCGGAGCGATAACTTGAGCATGAACCAGACGGAAACGACGTTCTCGTTTTCCATTTTGCTTGTCTAAATTTTCCAGATAGGTTAACAGCAAGTGATTCGCTTCATCGCCGATTGCGTGGACCGTAAGCTGGAGTCCCGCTTTGTCGGCATCCAGCATATACTTCAAAAACTTGCCTTCCACAAAATTGCCTTTCTCATCCACCATCAGAGGGCGCCATTTTCCCCTGTTATCCCTATCGTGCGAATAGGGTTCGAAGAAACGCGCAGTGCTGTTGCCCATGATGCCATCGATGTGTCCTTTCAATGAGCCCAGACGGATCCATTCGTCGCCCGCTCCAATCTGAATCTTGCGGTCCGCTAGTTCTTTCCATCGATCCAGGAGATACCGGAAATGCACGCGAACCGTCAATTCGTTTGATTTTCGGAGCTCTTCATAAATTGCAAGTTGTTCATCATCCGACATGTCACTGATGCCGGTAACACCAAACTTGCGGATTTCTGCGAGAGCTTTCTTGCTTTGCTTTAATCTGCGCTGATGAGAGACTCGCTCCGGTATTTTCGTTTTAAAAAAATCGAGCACTCCTTTTCCTTTCAAGATCCCTGTGAATTTACGGTTTTGGTCTCGCAAAAATTCAATTCCCTTCGTGGAAGGATAGAGCGGATCGAGACCTGCGGATTTCAGTGCTGCGCGATTTACTGCAAATTCAGTATCGTCGTATTTGCGAATGAATACAGGATAACTAGAAGTGATTTCCTCAATTTGTCGCATATCGGGCGTGAACATCTTGCGCCTTTCACCGCCGGCGCTCCCTGCGGCCCATTGATCGTAAGCTCCCCAGAAACCGCCCGTAATCCATTCTCCTTCCGGTAATTCTGCGATCACAGTCTTCATGCGCCTCACGAATTCTTCCTGCGTGGAAACGTTCATGATGTTGAATTCGAGGAACTGCGCTGCGGCTGCAAAATGCACATGATTATCAACGAAACCGGGAACCACAAAGGCTCCCTTCAAATCCACGATTCGGGTCGCTGGGCCTTGCAACTTCAAAATGTCTTTTGAAGTTCCAACGGCCAGGATTTTCTCTCCCCGGATAGCCACTGCTTCCGCCTCCGGTTGATTTTCATCGACCGTCCAGAGGATCCCGTTCCATAAAATGAGATCCGCCGTTAGTTCAACATCTTTTGTCGGATTATCTATGGATTTGTATTTTCGTAGTATTTCAATCGTGCGATCGATCGGTAATGCTTCTACGGTATTGCCGCGGCCCGTCAAAGTAGTTGCGCGGAATAGCGAGTTATAGACCGCTTCTTCAGTGGCCTCAATCACCGCGAGAAACAAGGGAGATACCGCGTTGTTGGAAAGCAGCTTCAGCGTTCCGGCGGCAGTCGAAAAAGCGATTGCGTAATCGCCGCTTCCGTTATCTCCGGATGCGCCTGTTCGAGCAAGGCCCATCATCGCGCGCGAAGCCATCCGGCGCAGGTTTCGCGCGTCAACCGGAGCATCCGTAGCTATAACGATGATCACAGAGCCGCCACTCTGCTGCTTTTCACCGGTCTGTTCCCATTCGTCCTTCAAGTAATACCGGCCCAACTCTTTGCCCACCGGCGCGCCGGCGATGGAAAGCACTCCACCGAAATTTGTTTGAACAAGCACGCCCACCGTATAGCCGCCAAGGGATGGCGGTAATTTGCGTGAGGCCGTGCCGATTCCTCCTTTGAATCCAAACGCAATCGTGCCGGTTCCCGCGCCTACCGTGCCTTCCTCAACCACACCATCTTTCGCATTCTGAATCGCGTGGATCACGTCTTCACGCGTGACATGCCGTCCGCGAATGTCGTTCAACATGCCATCATTCGTTTCTGCTACTAGAGGATTGACGGATCGTACTTCTTCATTGCCTGGCAGTTGGAGCATGTAATCCATTACGGCATCCGCGACGCGCGGAACGCTCAACGTGGAGGTGAGAAGAATGGGAGTCTCGATTTCACCAAGTTCATTCACTTGCGTTGATCCTGCGAGCTTCCCAAAACCGTTTCCAACAAAGACTGCGCCTGGAACTTTTTCACGAAAGAGATTACCGGAGTGAGGCAAAATTGCCGTAACTCCTGTGCGAATGTCATCACCGCGAATGATCGTTGTATGACCGACTCGCACGCCGGATACATCCGTAATCGAGTTCAACCTGCCGGTTGGAAGTATGCCGACTCTGAGACCGATTTCGCGAGCACGAGGCCTTTTCTTTTGTTCCGCAGCGAATCCGTGAACTGTTATTGCGAAAAAAAATAAGGCGATGAAATACTTCATGTTCGCTCATGATAGCATTTTGTAGGCAAAGTGGTGCGGACGAGACGTCCGCGCTACTTTGTTGCGATAGTGTTCGCTACGGAACCGGCATTAACACTGTTTGGCCGTTGATGAATTCCAACTGAACATTCTTACCGCCGGTTTGCAGTAGCAGTCCGTTCAGATGTAGTAGGTCATGAACCATGATTCGGTTGATACTCTTCAAAATCGCTCCGGGTTTGATTCCCGAACGCGCGGCTACAGAAGTCGGCTCCACATGACAAATCAAAATCTTTCCGGATTGAGTTAACTGCAAATAAACTCCCCACGTATCAATCTTCATAACCTGGCCGACCGGTTGTTCGCCAAAATTTCCTTCATAGCTGACACCTTTCGGTAACTCCACCGGCTGCAAAATCCTCAAAGGATTTCCATGACTCACGACACGTGATTCATCAACAGCAACGAAGGACGTATACTGCGTCACAAGCCGGTGTTGAATTCCCAGATCCGTGATTTGCTGTTGTATCTCCGCTTTCTGATCTTCGGCCGCCGTTACCATAGCTTCGGATAATTCCTCAATTTTGTAACGTGCCCAAACCGGCGCAAGAGCGGAATGTGCTTGCTGCTTTTCAGGAAGGTTCATCTGGATTTCGTATCTCATCTGTCTATCTCCCACCCGCGCTTTCACAAACGCCTTTCCTTTGGCGGCCCGATTGAAACGTCCGGTAAGGGCAACGATTTGGCCTGCAAACAAATCGCCGATTTTTCGCGGATACACTTCTCGTACGGGGAGTCCGTGCCAATCCAACTCAATATCCACCAGCACAGGCGAATCGATGCATTCATAGAATTCATCGACTGCTCGCAATGCAAAACTACGATCTTGTGGCAAAACGACATGCGAGACTCCACCGCCGTATTTGCCGATCCCATCGATCAAGTACCGGTTCACGCTGGAACCAATTCCAAATGCAAAGAAACGCGCATCACCACGTTCTTCTTTGATAACCTTCAATATTGCATCTTCATTGCCTATGTATCCATCCGTGAGAAATGCATACATCTGAAGGTATTTTGAATCATGGGTCGCATGAAGCGCGCGCTGCACTCCGGCAAGCATTTCCGTGCCTCCCGAACCCTGAAGTGTTTGCAGAAATTGTTTTGCCGTGGCAATGTTTTCTTTGGTTCGCTCACGGGGCGCTTCCCACAGTTGCGCGTTCCCATTGGCGAAAACGAAAATGTTGAAAATGTCTTCTGCACGCATCCGGTCCAGCGCGCGGCTCACAACCTGCTTCGACATCTCAATCGGGATGCCTTGCATGCTTCCTGAAATATCCAGAATGAAAATAATTTCGCGCGGAGTAACCTGATTATCTGCAGGATTCAACGGAGGCTGCATCAGCAGTGTAAAAAACCCATTGCTGTCTGATCTGTGGGTGAATACTCCCATTTGCGTTTGATCACCTGCCACGCTCCAACGCAGGACCAGATCACGATTAGGAATCGAAGCGGCTCGCTTTAGTTTGATCACTCTTCGTGAGGAACTTTCTTCCTTTATCTCCAATCCATGAGTGACGCATTTCATATCCTGGATGGGAAGACCTGCATCCAGCTTGATCGCGACGTTGATATCGTGCCCGCTTCTTTGGTCCGGTCGCAGAACGGGAGGTGTTATCCTGTCGGCATCGGGCACCTGATCCGTTGGCGCGGACCAGCCTCCACCAGGATTTTTATTCGGAGAAACGGATTCTGAATTTCCCGGGATGTAGCGAGGTCCGACGACCATTGGAAAGATGTATTCATAGTAACCACGTTCGTAGTTTAACTTTTCGAAGTAAGTGATTTTGATGTTTACCTTTCCGCCCGGTTCGATATTGGCAACATTCTGTGTGAATATATTGGACCTTTCTTGAGTAAGAAGGCTTGCCGTTTGTCCGCGAGTTTTTGCCTGCTGATAGATTCGTTCCGCTTCTTCACGTGGGCGAACGATTCCTACAATCTTTTGATCGCCGACTTCCATCACGAAATCATTTACAGCGGCCATTGCAGGCAGAGGAAAAACATAAACTGCTTCAATCGCTTCCTGGAACGCATTTGAGTACTGCTGCTCAACAATTGTTTTTGCGAACTGTCCGGAAATTTCTGCAGAGACTTCTGTGTGTTTCAGCGGGAAATCACCGATTGTCTCTCCTTCGGCGTTTTGTGCCAACAGAGTTCCTTGCCTTGCGGTTTGTTCTGTATCGCGATAAGACGAGGATTTCCGCTTATTCTCATCAATAAGGATGTTCAGCTGCGTCGCGTTTTGCAGTTCTTCAAAGGCATCGTAATCGTAGTAAGTGGGTGTTTTCCCCGCGGTTTTTCGCTCCGCGACGGGCGGTGACGCTACTTCTGGCAGCGGAGGCTTGGGTGATGCTGGCGGGGGTTCCGCAGGGGATGGCGGAGGTGGTGCCACCAGTGTATCCGCAACGACACCATCGTAGTTCCAGGCATTGTTCGCAGGCTGTGCGCCGCCCGCAAAATATCCGGTTTGCTGACCCGATTCAGAACCTCCAACTTTCAATCGGTCATTATCAACACCAGGGGTTTGTTCAAGGACTACCCACGGATCACGCCCGCTCGGAACTTTTTCAAGATATTCGCGATTGTAGGTCTGAGGATTTTCTTTTTTTGACGTTACGCGCTCCTTCTCAATCTTGCGTGGAGCCGGAATTTTCGTATGAATCGGTGCTTTTTTGGGCGCCGGCGATTTTTTCTTATTCTCCGTTAACGATTGT
>JAKEFK010000030.1 GCA_022616075.1 bacterium | reverse complement strand
AAACCCGGAGGAAGCCTGCAAGAAATTTTGGTCCATTCTGCGCCTAATTTATGTTGCTAATCCGGATGACGCAGAGAAGATCGATTGGGGCCGTTGCCATCTACCGAATGAACGCAACTTAATGAAATACTGGATCGGAAACATTCTTCCTTCGATGCAAAGAGTCCAATTCACCGCTGAAAAGTTGGCCGATGTGAAGGCGCCTGTCCTGATCATTCATGGAACGAAAGACAGGAGCGCCCCTTATGGTGGCGCGCTGGATTGGTCTTCGATGTGGCCGAACGTGAGACTCTTGACCGTTGAAAACTCAGCGCATGCTCCCTGGATCGAATCTCCAGAAATGGTCTTTGACGCAATCACTGATTTTCTGGAAGGGAAGTGACCGGAACGAACAACGTCAGCTTGTGGCAGTAAATGATATGGTGAAGCAAGGTGTGATGATTGCCTCAGTGGCAAT
Source organism: bacterium (assembly GCA_022616075.1). Lineage (NCBI taxonomy): Bacteria > bacterium. The sequence continues at coordinate 17,271 of JAKEFK010000030.1, read as the reverse complement.
TCAGGGAACAGATCCGAACCGTATAACGCATATTCATTAATCCGAACGTTCAACTCGCACAAGAGTTCCGTTGAATGCAGCTGTGCCGCAGAGAGCATCGAAGGCCAGATCATCTGTAAGATCGTTGATGCTTGCGCCAGGATGAAGTTGTGCAACGTCCATTTGGATACCGGAGCGATCGTGGCCCCATCCATGGGGAATACTCACAACTCCAGGCATCATGTCCTGTGTTATCTCAGCAACAATTTCCAGTTGTCCTGCGCGCGAGCAAACGCGCACTTTCTCTCCCGCGATGATTTTCAAACGCTCCGCATCGTGAGGATGAATGAGCAGTGTGCATTGTTCCTTGCCCTTCACAAGTCTTTGAATGTTATGCATCCAGGAATTGTTGCTGCGCAAATTCCTTCGCCCGATGAGGCGCAGATCGTATTGAGGTAAGTTGCCGTTTGTGAACAAACGTGTCTTCAACCGGACAATGTCATTTAACAGAATCTGAGGCGCAAGCTGGATTCGACGTCCCGCAAGACGTTCCGGAAGGCAGGGTTGCAATGGGCCGAGGTCAATACCGTGAGGCATCCGTTTGAGTTTCTTTACCGTGAGCCCACCGGCAAAAGGCACTCTTGAACCGTAAGGACCAAACCGTAATCCTAGATCAAGCATTCCTTGAGGCCCGATCCGTTTCAGGATTTTTCTCTTTAGCTTTGAGATGCGATTGCCATTGCTCAATCGATTCTCCAATTCCAAAAAAATTTGCCAATCATGTTTTGCGTCCTCTTCAGGCTTAAACAGAGGCAGCGAAATTTTTGCTGTGTTTCTAATCGCTAGAAAATGAAACGCAAGATCGTAATGATCGTGTTCCAGCGGCGAGGTCGGAGGCAAGATAATATGAGCATGACGGGTCGTTTCGTTAATATAGAAATCGATCGAAACCATGAAATCGAGCCTGGCAAGGGCTTCATCCAGCTTCCGTCCATTTGGAGTTGAAAGAACCGGATTGCCTGCAGATGTAACGAACGCGCGTATTTGTCCTTCTCCTTGCGTCAGGATTTCTTCAGCCAGGACTGCAACGGGCAGTTCACCCGCAAACTCCGGAAGCTTTCGAACGCGGCTGTGCCACCGCGCGAAATGCCCGGGTGTTGCGAGCGACTTCGGCGCTTTCACGACGTCAAAAGCGGGCTTTGTAAATAACGCGCCACCGGGACGATCCAGATTTCCTGTAACTATGTTGATCACATTGATCAACCACTGGCAAATTCCACCAAACTCCTGCGTCGAAACACCGATCCTTCCGTAACATACTGCTGAACCAGCCGACGCAAAATCACGCGCGAGATGACGAATGTCTGATTCAGAGATCCCTGTTGCTTTTTCAACAGAAGATGGTGGAAATTCTGCAACCAGCTCCTGAATCTGCCTAAGACCATCTGTGAAAGCTTCCAGTCTTCCGGGATGAAGTCGTTTCTCCGCAAAGAGCACGTTCAGCAATGCCAGAAGAAGAAATGCGTCGGATCCCGGACGAATGAACAGATGCCGGCTGGCAATGGCGGAAGTTTCGGTGCGGCGTGGATCCACCACAACGATTTGCCCTCCACGATTCCGGATCGCCTGAAGTCGCCTGGCAACATCGGGAGCTGTCATCAAACTTCCGTTGGAGACAACCGGATTGGCGCCAAGTATCAGAAGGAAGTTTGTGTTATCGATATCCGGAATTGGCAGAAGCAGCTGATGCCCGAACATGAAATACGCAGCGAAATGATGCGATAGCTGATCTACAGAAGTAGCAGAAAATCGATTCTTAGTACGCAATGTCCGCAAAAAACCGGGACCAAACAGCAACGAACCGTAATTATGGACAGTGGGATTACCGGCGTAGTAGGCGACGCTATCCCTTCCATATTGATTGCGAATCTCCCGCAGCTTGCTTGCAGTTTCATCCAGTGCTTCCTCCCAGCTGATCCTTTGCCAGCCAGTCGGAGTGCGGCGCACAGGATGGCGCAAGCGATTCGAATCTAAATAGATGTCCTGCAGTGCAACGGCTTTGGGGCAAATATGTCCGCGACTGAACGAGTCCTGTTCGTCACCGCGAATAGACCACTGATCATTCGTGACTTTGATTTCAATTCCGCACATTGCCTCGCAAAGATTGCAAGTGCGATAGTGTTGCGGTGTTGTAATCACTTACTTTTGCCGGCTGGAAGCCGGCGCTGGAGTTTCTACATTTGCTTCTGTATTCATGAGGAGAATGATTTTCTAAACAAGCCACGCCCGCAGAATGCCGGCGGTCATTAATGCCAGCCTGGAGGCTGGCGCTCATTTAACGGCTGCAAAGATGATCGCCGCCATTCTGGCGGCATTGATGTCCGCTGGCCTCCGGCCGGCTTTGCCGGCTGGAAGCCGGCGTTACAAAGTCCTACTTCTTTTTACCCCTTCCGGCCATTTTGCTTCGCGCGATATCTCCATCTTTATCCATGAAGTACATCCAGCCGTCTTCGCGTTTAATTCCCGCTTTTGCAACTTTTTCCGGTAATTTTTTTGTGGATTTTTTCTGCTGACCGCGGGCCATAGGACTGCGGCTTAAATCGCCGTCTTTGTCAATGTAATACAGATAACCGCCTTCTCGTTTGATTCCAAGTTTTACAACTTTCTGCTGTGCCATTTGATTTTTCTCCTCCTTAGCTTCATCAAGTTTTAATAAGAATGTAAATTCGACCGTTGCATTATCTCATCACCGGGGAAATTTCGCCATCCACCTATTTCCGGCATTAGTTCACGCGTACCGCAGTATCAGAAGGCTCGCAACTGAGGAACCTTTTAACTTTTGTGGCGCGTCCGTCTGATCCAAGCTCAAATCGAAAAGCATAGGATGCGTCGCCATCGGCCAGAATAAGCTCCGTGCCGGACAGGGCTGACAATTTTCTGCGCGGATGATCGTTCCTTTGTGAATACAAACTACCGGCTTCTTCAGTGATTTTGAGTTCGTCCCCGGGGCCGATACGGTACGTACCAATCAAAGCTTTCATCCTCTCAGACGAAAGAGTTTGAATTTTTGGTTCGGTGGATCCTGTAAGAATGAGACGAGCAAGCCGTCTTGAAGTAGCGCCTGCATCCGGTGTATCAAAATCATTGTTTACAAGCACAATGATATTCAAGTCCTCATCAGGGAGCCGAATTGCGGTGGCATTGAAACCATTAATGAAACCGCCGTGTTCGATGGTCCGGTAACCTTCGATCTTGCAAACTTTCCAGCCGAATCCGTAACCGGATGGAGTGCCGTCAGGAAGGATGCGCCCTTTCCATGCGAGATCCAGCAATTCCCGTGGAACTACCGAACCGTTGCGAAGCGCAATATCCCAACGCAACAAATCGTCCACTGTCGATACCAGTGCGCCGGATCCATGGGGGACTGTCATGCTAATGTACGGCGCGTTCACGATCTGTTCATTGTTAAGAGAATATCCTTTCGCCCGCAGCTGAATGAGACGTTTGTCATCACCGTAAAAGGTATTGTTCATCCCGATCGGTTGAAAAATTCGCTTTTCCAGATAATCTCTATAACTCATTCCGCTGATTCGCTCAATCATCGCGCCAAGCAAGATGTATCCGGTATCACTGTAACGAAATCCCAACCCCGGTTCGAAGTGCAGTGGCAGGTGATTTGTCAGCGCAAGCAGTTGTTCGGCGGTGTAATCTTTTCGAGCCAGAACATCGAAATCGTTTAGATCAACAAGATTGGGAAGGCCCGATGTGTGAGTCAATACCTGTTCGATGGTGATCCTCTTGCCGTATGCAGGAAGGGACGGCAAATACTCACGCACATCATCCGAGAGCGCCAGCTTGCCTTCGGAAATAAGTTTCAGCACAGCTATCGCAGTAAACTGCTTCGTAATCGAACCAATCTTGATCTTCGTTTCCGGAGTCATAGGAACAATCAGCTCCATATCAGCCAAGCCGTATGCGTGACGGAATACAGGCTTGCTGTTCCGGGCAACAAGCACGACCCCGCCTGGCTTGTCCGCGCGGAATTGCTTCGCGAGAAAATCTTCGATCTGTTCCGTAATGCGATCCGATGCGAGACAGGGAAAAGATACAAAACATGCCACCAGGATAAGAATGATTAAACTAGTTTTCACTTTGACTCTGTTCTCTCTAGCATTCCACTAAAGGTTGCACCCGATAGACGATTTGTCAATAATGAGAATTTGTGTGTAGTGGCTGTGAATTCATGAAAAGTATCATTCTTGCATTGAATCTTGTATTGATCTGTTCCGCTTCTATTGCTGCCGAATTTCAAGGTGTGGAATATACGACGCCTACCGGTTGGAGAGCAGAAGATTCAGGTGGCGCTCTTGGATTCGTGCCAAATGATGTTACCCCTCAAACGGGAACCGTACTGGTTTTAGGACCGGCGGAGAATCTTGAGAACAGCTCATTTGATGTCTGGCTGCAGCAAAAATTGAAAGAAGAGCTTGAAGATGGTTCAAAAGTTCTTGAAGAGAGCGAGACGCACAAACAGCAGCAAGGGAATCTGACTTCAGCGACGCTGGTTCGTGTGACTCAGGATACAGATGGAATGAACGCGATCCGCATGTATCACGCCGTGACAAATGGCAAAAAGGCTGCGTTGGCAATGGCAATGGCGGTTGGCCAGGAAGCAACCGACAAATACGCAACAGCGATTCAATCCTTTTTTTCTTCTCTGAGGATTGCAGAAACGGTTTCGAATCTTCCGCCATCAATCGCTTCTTCCCAACAAAAGGGAAATGGCGAACGTGTGCCCGAAGCCGGAATTGTGAATGGCGTCCCGCAGGGAATGTTTGTCGGTCGAAGCCTTCTAACTGGAAAAGCAGTTTGTTTACTTTTTCTGGGTGGAGGACGAATAACGCGAGCCATTCCACAAAAAGGATTGGAGCACTTCGATTGGCCGATTCATCAATCAGAGCACTCAGGCGATTCAGGAAGTTGGGAGATTCATGGGAATCTACTTCGAATCGTTTGGGGAGATGGTGGAGTGCATGAAGGTCCGCTAACCGCCACTCAAACGGGATCGAATTTTATGGGAAAAAATATGCGCGTCCAACAACCGTTGGAATCGCTGCCATTACGGGAAAATGGGAATCCGCGCGCGGCACGGCGGTGTGGGGCGGGGAAGGGGTTGTGGTGACACAAACACTGATCATCGATCGAGACGGTTCCTTTCATTGGGAAGCCGGCGGTGGCGGCACGGTGTCCGGAAGAGCGGTTTCCAACGAAGGAATGAACCTTACGGGAAGACTGCAAATTGCCGGATCAACAATGACTTTTCATGGAAGTAACGGAACTGCGGAGTCTTATACGTTTCTGCCGTTGCCCGATAGTCCTATTGTTGCTTTTAGTCTTGGCCCAAACATGTTTACTCGCGTGGAATGAATATTAGCTGGCGTTTTTTCAAGATCGACTGATTGAGCACACTTCCGTCTGTCTAAGTAATAACGCTATCCAAAACTTCAATTGTTGCTTTCATCGCAAAATTCTTTCGCATGCGGACTAACCACTTGGTGCCTTGGCGTCCTGGCGGTTTTATTTTTCGGCAACATAAACGAAGCGCGAGAGGCGTTTTTCTTCTGCGAGGCGAGCGGCCACAGCCAGAAATTCTTGTTGTCCTTCAAAGGTCTGCTCTCCCTCTATCTCCAGGAGAGCAGAGCTTCTTGAGGCGCGGGCAGCGCGACGCCGTTCAGCGATTTTCGCCATATTTAGAGTCACGTCATCCCGCCACACCAATCGCAATCCGCAGTTGGAGATAACAAGTTCATCGAATCCAGGCGGGACAAACAAAAAGTAACCAATCGAACTGCGCACAGCGATTTCCGCAGCGCTTAACGGACCTGTTACCGTGATCGGATCCGTAAACAGGAGCCGCCCGCCCGCTCTCAGGATCCGGGCCCATTCTGCGATCACCACTCTGCGCTCCGGTAGATGATTGATAGCGTCAATACAAATAATTGCATCGCAGCTTTCTTTTAAGAAAGGAAGCTTCGCTGAAGCATCCACCATTCGAAATTCAGCGCGATCCTTTAAACTGCGACTTGCTGCTAATGAGTTCGCAGTAGAAATCGCTTGCTCATGAATATCAACACCCACGACCAAGCAGCCGGTTTTTTCTACAATTCGCAGCGCAGGGCCACCTGATCCACACGCTATATCAATCAGGGTTTTGCCTTGTGAAAGATTGAGCCAGGAAATGAATGTGTTCAGCTCTTCCGATGTGAGCCAACTATTCTGCCCCAAATCCTCCCCGAATGATTCCCGGCGAATCTCTTCGTATATTTGAGTCTGAAAATTGCCGTAATTTGCATCGTAGAGCCTGGTGACGGGTATGGATCTCTCTTTGTTACTCATCGTTTTATTTGTTCTAATTCATCTGGGTAAAATTCTGCCATTGTTGTTTTGTTTTTCGCATCAATGCCTGGAAAGAAGAATCTGCGCGAACATTTTTCAGGAGCGGATCCCTTTGTGATAGGAATGGATAGTGAATGAACCCGCGGCTCGCGGAACGCTCAAGCCAGCGTAAGGATTGCTCTTTGTTATCCAGCAGGGCGTAGCATTGTGCGATTGCGTGGGTCCATTGCAAATCGGACCAAACTGCGGATTCAAATTCTGGAGTCATCAACTCCTCCACAGGTTTCGGCTGCGCGCGTAAAGCGTATTTCAGCATCCAGGCCATTGTTGCAAAAGCACTCTCCGACGGATTGGGAAAAGTTTGTTCAATTAGTGTAACGGCTTCCTCTTTCTTATCCATCGAAGCCAGTATTTGCGCTGTGGCCCAGGAAACAGCGGGGTTGATTGGTTGTAATTCCTTACTTTTCTTCATATAGGAAAGAGCCGAATCAAACCTGCATTCCAGGTAATCATAGAAAGCCTTTAGCCAGTAAAGGAAAAACCAGAGTGGATCAACCGATTCTATCCTTGCGATGAGTTGGAAGGCTTCTTTCATTTGCCCAACGAACAACCATCCAAGTGCCAGCATGGAGAGGCAGTCGGTGTCCGTGGGATCGATGCGAACTGAAATCTGGAGTTGGCGAATCCACTCTTGAATATTTCCGCGATGAGCTGCAATCAGCCCCAGCAGAGCCGGACCATGCGGGCCTGATGGATCAAGTCTCAGAATTTTTCGCGCATAATCTTCAGCTTCGTCAAGATACGCGGGGTCAGCAGATGCGCCCATATTCAGGTATTGCCACATGGCCACGCCGATACCGCGATAAAGGATGATATTATCGCCTGACAAAGCAAGCGCCGACTTCAACTCCGAGACAGCCTGATTCAGCTGACTTTCGTCGAAAGTCCAAATCCGGTTTCGCGCTCGCAAATAGGCGTCGTAAGCCTGGATGTTTTCAAACGGACGCTCTGCCAGGAGTCGATTCTCTTTTGCAGTAAGCCTTACACTCAGCGCATCCACAATCGATCGCGAAACACGCTCCTGAATCTCAAACACATCTTCAAGCGTCCCGCCGTACTTATCGGACCACAGGACAGAGTCCGAATCGGTATCCGTTAACTGTGCTGTGATTCGAAGATTGACTCCCGCTTTACGCACCGAACCTTCCAGAATATAGCGAACATTTAGCACTTTACTGATGTCCTTCACATCTTTTTGGGAATCCTTGAGCCGCATCGCTGAAATACGGGAGATGACACGCAGGGATGATATTTTTGACAGATCCGCGATGAGCTCTTCCGTAAGGCCGTCGCTGAAATATTCATTTTCGCGATCCATGCCAAGATTTCGAAAGGGAAGTACTGCAATAGAAGCGACTTCTTCCGGTCCGCTAAATGAAACGGTATCGCCGGATTGGCCTATTTTACGCAAGTTCGATACTACTTCGTTAGCCGATTGGGGCCGGTCTTCCGGATTTTTTCTCAGGCATTGCCGGACTAGCGATTGAATCTCGAAAGGAATTGCAACGCTCTGACTCGTGAACTCCTTAGGATCATCTCTTAGAATTGCTGCAAGCGTTTCCGCGGCCGTGCGCCGTGAAAAACAACTGCGTCCGGTGATCATCTCGTAAAGAATCAGACCGAACGCGAAAAGATCGCTTCTTGCGTCCGGCGGTTGGCCGCAAGCTTGCTCGGGCGATAAATATTCAAGGGTGCCAAGGACCGTTCCGGGCGACGTTATCTTATCTTGCGTGTAAACAGAGGATGGATTGTCCACGGTTTCAGCGGTCTGTACGCGTGCTGCAAGTCCGAAATCCAGAATTTTCGCGCCGTGTTCGCCGGTAAGAAAAATATTCTCAGGCTTCAAATCTCGGTGAATGATTCCCTTGTTATGAGCCGCCGCCAAACCGTTAGCAATCTGCAGAGCAACCGTCCACGCATCTTGCACAGTCATCGGACCTGTTCTAAGCCGCGAGCGCAACGTTTCTCCTTCCAGATATTCCATAACCAGGTAGTCGACACCCGCATCGTTTCCGATATCGAGCAACATACAAATGTGAGGGTGATTCAAGCTAGCGATCGTGCGTGCTTCCTGCTGAAAACGCCTGGAAAACTGGGAATCTTCGGACAGATGAGGCGGCAATACCTTGACGGCAACACGCCGATCCAGACGCGTATCGGTCGCAACATACACTTCTCCCATTCCACCGGTGCCCAGCTGTCCGGTGACCTTATAAGGCCCTAGTTTTCTTCCCGGCAAAATCGGCATTGCCCCCTAATTTATCACAGCTGAATCGGTCGAAAGCTTATTATTAAGTATTGACTTAATTAAGTGATGGCTTTATGATTAGGTGTCATGGATGTTTTTTACGCGCTTGCTGAACCAAACAGACGCCATATTGTTGAGATGCTTGCAAGCAAGGGCCAATTATCCGCGACAGAAATCTGCGACAGATTTGCCGTAAGCCCCCCTGCGATTTCCCAGCATCTAAAAGTTTTAAAGGAAGCAAACCTGGTGCAAGTCGAAAAACGGGCCCAGCAACGCATCTACCGGATCAATCCGGATGCTGTGCAGCAGCTGGAACAATGGGCCAAAGATGTGATGGAACTTTGGAATCAGCGTTTCGACGCATTTGATCAGGTATTACAAGCTGAAAAAGAAAAAATGCTCAAAAAGAAAAAAGATAAACGAAGTATCACTGCTAGACTGAAAGCAAGGAAGGATTGATCATGATAACGCCAAAAAATTTTAGTGTGAATCGCGAAGGACGAGAAATAACAGGGGAGCGGATTTTTGATGCGCCGCGACAGCTCGTTTGGAAATTATGGACCGATCCCGATCTTATCCCGCAGTGGTGGGGTCCGAAAAAATACAAGACCACGGTTGAGAAAATGGATTTCAGGCCGGGAGGCGTCTGGCGCTTCATCCAGCAAGAACCGAATGGCAACGAGTATGCATTCAGCGGAGAATACCGCGAGATCGTTCCGCCCGAGCGGCTCGTATACACGTTTAATTTCGAACCGATTGGACCGGGCCATGAATTGATTGAAGTCGTCACATTCGAAGAGATCAATGGCAAAACGAAGATGACGAATAAAGCAATTTACAAGACGATAGAGGATCTTGAAGGAATGCTCCGGTCCGGAATGGAAGAAGGCGCAATGGAAACGATGGCCCGATTTGATGAATTGCTGAGAAAACATTCCTGAAGTTTACTTCGTAATGATGCCAAAATGAACCGTTTGGTACCAAAATGAACCATAATGGTTCTAACTGGTACCATTTTGACACTACGACTTACATCCAACGTAACCGCGAACGGCTGGTCGGATCCAAGATCAACAGCTCCGGTGCATTTCTCAGCAAGCCGAGGCCGGAGAGCGATTCCAGGTTGCGTTCCACTACCGGCAGGAATCGAGTCTCCAGCATCTGATCATCCTGGAGTATGCCGAGCCACACAAGGTGTGGTCCATCCGTGCGAAAGGGGAGTTGCGGAAATGTATCCGTGCCATCGAATGTGATCAGAACACCAGCTTGACGCGCGCCTGCATCCCGGTAAGCTGCGAACGTGGTCCCTGCTTTTTGTGCAAAAGTCTCGACACTGTCCGCCTTCACCTGGAATATTTGTGCAATCACAATTCCTTGAGCTCCGTTTTTTTCCGCTACCGGATCCACCGCTGGAAGGATGGTGATCTGTGAATCAGGATTTAACGGCCGAAGCCGCAAAACATTAGAGGCATCAAGCAGGCGATCATTCATGACTTTGGAATGTTCTCTCCATAAAGGGCCATAGTAGAAAGCGGAATTGACCGTACCCCGGCCATCGTTATTCTTGAAACCTCTGATCCATGTAAACATCGAAGGATTCTTGCGTTCCATGAACTGACCGAAACAGATGGCGCCTAACTGCTGAAATGCGTCCGGAAAATAACTTTCAAAATATCGTGCAAAATTCTCACGTTCTCCCTCTTTAACTGTATAACGGCGAAACTCGATCACCTGGAAATCATTCAAGTGGGCGATTTGTTTCAACGTTGCGGGTTCGGCGAATAAAAGCGAGGCAATCAAAATTACTAAGGATGCGAGTTTGATCATGATTCTTTCTCCTTGGATTTAAAGTCCGTAACGGAACAGGTATGAGAGTTTTACGAAAAACGTGCGTGTGTTGCGGTGCAAACCCTGTTCGTACCGATTTGTGAATGGGTCGTAACCGTTGTAGTTGAAATCTTCGTTGTAACCGAGATAAAGCGATGTTCCCGGATTGGGCGTCCATCCTGCTAAGAATTGCCCGCGGATACTGGCCGTTAGTGAATCGTAATCAATACGCGCCCGCGCGAACGTAAAACGAGTAAAAGAATAATTCGCTCGCAAGCTATAGAGGTTCTGCTCAAAAGCCGGGAGCTTCGTGTCGTTGCGAACCAGACTGCTCTTCGTAAAATCGACAGCAAGCTTCAACGCTTCAGCCGGTTGGTATGTGGCTGTTACCGATGCGTATTTCGACCTGCCGGGACCCGGATCAAGCGGAGCATCCGGATCCGCTAACGCAGCAGGGGAGACCCTTGGAAATTTTGGACCTGCCCCAAAATCGAAATCGAGGTTATTCCAGGAGTTGTCAATATAAACGGTAAAAGAATATTTTTTACTGGGGGCGGTACCGGCCTGAATAGCGAATCCCGCGTAATCCGTACTTCGCTCCGGAGAACCGCTGAACGCTCCCTGGCGTGCCGGTGATCTTTTCGGACCGAATTCTTCTTCAAAAAGCCGGACATAATCGCAATATCCATACAAATTGAGAAAAGTTTGTCTTTTGAAATTGAAAAACACTTGAGGGAAGTGATACGCGTACTGCATTCTTCCTTGCCAGTCGAACTGGGCCAGAGACACATGCAGCGCGCTCCAGGAAATCAGTTTCCCATCGTTCTTGGGTTCTGAGTTATAACGCACAGAGGCGTTCCATCTGTTGGTATTTGTCCGTTGTATAAAACCGAGATCAGCACGATAGTCAGCCGTGTAACCTTGTCCGGTCACTTGAACATTGAGATGCCGGCCCGTCCGATTGAATTGTCCGTAATAGCCGAGCCCATTACCCGTACGATATTTGTTCTGATCCGTATCGGGATCGTAAAAAAATCGCCGGGAGTTTGTTCCCAGAAATTGAAAAGTCAGGAAGCTGTTTGAACGAATATTGAGACGCCCGTCGAACCCCACCAGATGATTGTGCTTCTCAACAAAGTTGTAGCTCGTCGCGAGAAACCCGAAGTTCGATTGGTCAGCAATATCGCGTCTGACGCGAAATAGCATCGAATAGGCATTCTTATCGATGAACCTTTCAAGGCCTGGATCCGTCTTTTCTTCTTCGCTGAAGTTGCCGGGAGCTTCATCGCTTGCGGCCATGAGTCCAAAGGTCGTGTGGCCGTGTTTTCCGGATAGTTTTGCGGCGCCGTTTGGATCAATGATTGTGCGTGTATGAACGGCCTGAATGGGTGTCTGAAAAATTTCTATTGCTTCCAGAAAGAAGGGTCGCTTTTCATCAAAGAAAAGAGGGAAGCGTTGATTGGCAGTGATTTGCGGCTGATCCGCTTCGACTTCAGCAAAATCCGGATTCAAAGCCGAAGTCAGAGCCACGGCGGGTGTAAGCGAAAACTTCGCTGTCATTCCAAAGTCCAGATCGATGGGTTGATTCTGAAAACGCTTCGAGTCCGCCAGCTGCGGATTTGTTTTGGCGGAGCCGAGCGGTCCCAAACGACGTCCCGTTTCCGATGGTGTCATGACCGGTATGAATTCAAGAACGCGTCCACGCTTCACACCTTCAAGACCGGTGATCTCGCCGGCCTGCGCTAGGAACTTCGCTTTGGTTTCCTCGGAGCCGGAAACTGTGGTTTTGTCACGGCTCAAGGGCATCCAGGAATTTTCTTCGTCCAGGTGCTTAATCACTCTTAAAACATGTATGCCCCAGCGTTTCTGTTTGCTCGTTTGATAGCGGAGTGAATGGAATGGTATGGAAATCTCAATGGTGTAACCGTTTTCTATCAGAGTCCCTTTAGAATTCATCACGATATCAACGCTGTAATCGGTTTTGCCGTCTTCAAGATAAATGCCGTCCTGCTGCATTCCAAGCGGGTTGAACATCAGGAGGTAAGCCTTGCGTTGATCATGAAATGTGTCCAGATAAATGGCGATGTAGTCATCGTTGCTCACGTCATCGCGTTTTGTCAGAGTCGCGCGAATTTTGTCGGGACGATCGGAAGCTTGAATCGCAATGAAAAGGAACTGCTGGTTATACCCCAACAATACTTCGGTTGGAAAGGAAGGCAGGGTATTGTCGCCCGGCTGTGTTTGATAAAAGTCTTTCAAACGCGTTGCCTCTTTCCAGATTGCTTCATCGATCCGCCCATCGATGGAGGGTTGCGATTCAAAAAACGTGACGTCTAGCGGCAGGCGAGATGGATCCCGAATCTTTGTTTCATAGGCGTATCCGGCAACTGCCAGGACGACAAACAGATTCAAGCATGTAAGAGCTGCAGCTTTGCGCCCCATGTTCGGCCTCCTCTTTCATCAGACTTGACTGAAATGTGGTAACCGACTAAACTAATATAGTAGGTTACTAGAAGCTAGATTAATGATTTGCGTGTAACCTGTCAAGTAGTTTTTGATGGTTACGGAGAAAAATGAATACTGAGAAGAGAGCGGTTTCAGCGATCAAACTGATTGGGGGACGTTTGTGTCTGGATTTCGTAAATACGATTGGAGGCCGGCGCCCGGACCTGTCACACGCGCGAAAAACGGCTGCTTTTTACACCATCCGCGACGAAAAACTCAATGATTACCCAGACCTGGTGGCCTGGGCGAGACGCGTTGAGCTCCTTACAGAACCGGAAGCCCGTCAATTAGCCGTGCAGGCGAGACGGAATGAGCCGGAAGCATCGGTGATTTGGAAAAGGGCAATTCAACTACGTGAATCCATCTATCGCATCTGCACCGGAAGACTATCGGGCGAGATCCCGCAGGCATCGGATCTGGAAGTGCTGAATCGTGAACTGCAAGCCGCATTCGATCGAACTAAACTGTCCATGGAAAAATCAAATTTTCATTGGGAGTGGACGAATGCGACAGGCTCGCTGGAGCGGATCCTTTGGCCCATTGCCGATTCGGCGGCAGCAATGTTAACAGAAGGGGATTTGACCCGTTTGCGCCAATGCAGCGGCGATGATTGCGGCTGGCTATTTGAGGATACAACCCGCAATCGCAGTCGTCATTGGTGCGATATGAAGGATTGCGGAAATACAGCAAAAGTTCGCCGTTTCCGGTCACGTAACCAAAAACGCCATCGCTAAAACCCTCGCGTCGATTTCCTGAGGCGCCACTCGACTATCTGTTAAACGCGCTGTTAAAAGGAGAAGGGAAGATGAGCGACGAAAAAATACTAACCAAACACCCCTTGGGTAAAAGGGGGTTAAACATCAGCAAGCAGAAGTACGAAACAATCAAGCGGGCTATCGTTCAGGCTTTGCGAAAGAATGAGCTGACTCATACAGAACTCGTTGATCAACTCAAAAAGGATCTGGAAGGCAAATTTTCAGACAATGTAAGCTGGTATGGGGAAACGGTGAAACTCGATCTGGAAGCCAGAAAAATAATTGAAAGAACCGCTTCCAAGCCTCAAAAATATCGATTGAAATAAAAGACTGCATTCGAAACATTCGGACGCCGGTTTGACGTGATCTCTTCGTACGTATAGAATTCATCTATATACGTAAGGAGTAAGGTTTGATGAAGCCGGCAGTAAAAAGGAAGAACTTTTACCTGGATGAAAAGAAAATCTACCGGGCGAAACGGATCCTGGGAACGAAGAATGAAACGGAGACCATCGACAAAGCGCTTGATCTGGTTGTATTTCGAAAGGACCTTCTGGAATCATTGAAGGCAGTGGCCGCTAAAGGCGGAGTTGAAAAAGTTTTCTGATGGGCAAGCACATTATTGACACCGATCTGTATGTGGATCTCATCCGAACCGGAAAGAGTCATTCGGTCATCCGCGAAATCTATGAGAAGGAAATTCCAGGGATTCACTTCAGCTCCGTTGTTGCTCAAGAACTGTTGTCCGGCGTTCAATCCGCCCTGGGGAAGCGCCTGGTTCGGACGCTTCTGGAACCATTTGAGCGAACAGGAAGGATCGTGACTCCGACTCATAAAGTTTGGAAGGAAGCCGGAGACATTCTTGCGCGAATCTTCCGAATTCATCCTGAGTTCAAGAGCAAACTACCGGGACTTGTAAACGACGGTTTGTTGGCTGCAAGTGCCAGATCGATCGGAGTCAATTATTGTGAGATCATTTCGCAAAAAGAAAGAGATTGCATGTCCGCGGGGGATATGGACCACTTTGATCTGGAATCTGGGAACCGGAATTCCGGCAACCTGGACAATCACATTTAGATGCGAGAACGAAGAGACTGTTGAGGGAAAGTATCTTGAGCGACGAGCCTTCTGGATCTTTCCTCTAAAGCCTGTGCAAGGAGACTTCTTCAGGGTGACCTCGAAAATGCCCTGGAGCTGCCTGCCGTGGTTTTCCATCATCCGGCCGCTGGGCAAAATTCGGTGGAGTCGACGCGAGAGTTTGAAGAATGAGGCAGAAGCTCCGCGCGCAGAAATCGAAACGATGCTTTTGACCGATCGATATAAGGGCGCGTGGAAGCGCGCTCAAACTCTTGAGCTGGGGAATGTTGTTGCCGTTCTCCTGAAGGAAAATCAGGATGCGCCAACGATTGAAAGTAACCCTACAGTTTTCCCGCCTCAATAGCTCCATGATCTACTGGAGAACGTGTGACTTTGACCATGAGTTTGCCGGGCAGGGAAGTATCTTGTGGCCAATGTCTCGGCTTAGCCAAATGAAGCAGCCTATATATAAGGAAGCATATCTTGGCCGAGAGTACAGTTCGGGAACGTTAAGTTTGGCCAAGAGTACAATTCAAATTTCAGAAAAAATTTTCGTTTCAAACTTGCGCCATCTCTTCCGAGATCGAACCACGAAAAGAAACTATAGCGCTAGTCCATGCCTTCCGGGAAGCCGATGTGATCGGGAACTCGATCTTCCGGCAGACCGGAAGCAGATTCCATACGGCCGGTCATGTTGTAAAGGAAATAATCGCAGCAGCATCATAGATACCCGCATAAATTGAATCGATTATTCACGGGGAATCTCGATATTCATTGACATATTCCTATAATGGAATATATTATCAACATGGCACGCACACGAACCACTTTTGACTCATTCAATGCGGTAGCAGAACCGAAACGACGAGTACTCATTGAAGCGTTGGTCATCAAGGAACTGACTGTTAATCAGATTGTGGAACACATGGGGTGGAATCAACCCATGGTTTCAAAGCATCTAGGTGTTCTGAAGCAAGTGGGTTTAGTTTCAGAAAGAAAAGAAGGCCGATATCGTATCTACAAAGTGAATGCCGCGCAGCTGAAACCTATACAAAAATGGGTAGTCCAGTTTGAACAGTATTGGAGTAACAGTCTGGATCACCTGGAAGACTATTTAAACGAAATTCAATCTAGAGAGGTGAAGGATGAGTAATGACAACGAACTTATGGTGGAACCGTCGATATTAATTCGAGAATTTATTGCTCCAAGACAATTGGTTTTTGACGCATGGACACAAGTGAAACATTTGAAAAACTGGATGTTCCCCCAAAAAGGATTTACCTGCGAGTACGTCTCTGCCGACATCAAGCCGGGGGGCTCCTCTCTTCATAAGATGATCGCTCCCAATGGACACGAAATGTGGCTGCTGACGAAATACGAAGAAGTGAATCCTCCTGAAAGTCTTGTTTTTAGACAGTATATTTCTAACGAAGCCGGTGACATTTTGCCTAATACACAGATGCCCAACTGGCCAAAAGAAATGAGGACAACCATCAAGCTTGAAGAGGTGGATGGCAAAACTAAATTGCAGTTAGTCTGGCAACCGATAAACCCGACCAAAGAAGAAGCCGAAGCCTTTGAAGCCTCTCGCTCTCAACACGGCAACGGCTGGGGTCGAGGATTCGACCAGCTCGCGAGCTATCTTGGAACCTTATAATGATCGGTCGTTCATCTTAATATTTAGAAAGCTCGGAGGAACAGCTTCCGGAGTGAACGCGGATGCTTCGAAAGCCGCTCCTAATATAACTCCTTGAGTGGCGAGGTCGATTTCATGGATTAAGGACCGGCTGCACCGTTGCGTAGTAGAAGGCAAATGCGCCGTCAACAGTGGCGTTGTCTTCGCCGGGTCCACTCGAACACGGACTGCTCGGATTTAACCCGCAGGTACCGCTGAGCTGACCCACGATCTGCGATGAGCCGTTCACGATCGGCGAGCCGCTGCTTCCGCCATCGATCGCGCCTGTGATGTCGCGGCTATAAATGCGCTCTCCGCGCGGCCAACTGGAACAGGTGGGAGCGCTGGTGTCAACACGGTGCTGCGAGTATACCTGCGGACCGAAATTTGGGTTGCTGACGCGATAGAGATCCGTGTTGTTGCTATTGGCCACGGGTGTAGTCGTCCAGCCCAGGGTAACAGAGCCTGAAGGAGGAGCGGAGTTTAGATGGAGCAACGAGAAATCGCCCTTCCGACCCGTCTTCGACACTGTGGCTCCGCTCGTTTGGTACGGCCACCCGCTGTTGCTGGGACAGCTCGAACCGTTACATGAGGAAGTAGCGAACCGCCAGTAGAGGTTAACGTTCTTAGCGCTGTTGTTCTTGCTAATTGTAATTTCTCGCTCTCTTTGATACTTTCCACCTGAGTTTTTTTCTGATCTTTTTGTCTTAGGGAGTTTTGCAGGTGCAAAGATTTCGGTAAGATTTTT